>NZ_UWOA01000006.1:0-99727 GCF_900604305.1 Mycobacterium sp. P7213 | reverse complement strand
CCAATCGGTATGGCAAGACGGCGAACCATTGTTCTACGACGAGATCGGCTACGCCGGACTCTCCGACACCGCCCGCCACTACATCGGCGGCATCTTGCACCACGCGCCCTCCCTGCTGGCGTTCACCAACCCCACCATCAACTCCTACAAGCGTCTGGTCCCGGGCTACGAAGCACCGATCAACCTGGTCTACAGCCAGCGCAACCGCTCAGCCTGCGTGCGCATCCCGATCACCGGCACCAACCCCAAAGCCAAGCGGCTGGAATTCCGCTGCCCCGACTCCTCCGGCAACCCCTACCTGGCGTTCTCCGCCATGCTGATGGCCGGCATCGACGGCATCAAGAACAAGATCGAACCGGCCGCACCCGTCGACAAGGACCTCTACGACCTTCCGGCCGACGAGGCGGCGTCGATCTCGCAGGCCCCCACCACGCTGGCCGAGGTGATGGACAACCTCGAGGCCGACCACGAATACCTCACCGAAGGCGGTGTATTCACCCCCGACGTGATCCAGACCTGGATCAACTACAAGCGGGAGAACGAGATCACCCCCGTCAACCTGCGACCACACCCCTACGAGTTCGCCCTCTACTACGACTGCTGACCGGTGAGCCGGCCCGACTCGCGCTTCTCGGGCTGGCTCACGGTTGATGGGCACCTCCGCGACTAGGCTGCGGGTGTTGGGCCACCTGGCCGTACCACCGCCGGATGCCTCGAGGAGCCGATGAACGCAGACGACGACTTTCTGCGGCAGCGTGTGCCGCAGCAGCAGCAACAGCCGGGGCCTTGGACGCAGCCTCCCCCGCAGCCACAGCAGCATCCGGCGCCTCCGCGGCCCTACCCGCCGCCGGGTCCGATACCACGGCCGCAGCCGGCCCGTGGCTGGCGACGCGTGGTCCTGTCCGCGACGCTGGGGTTGGTCAACCTGGGCCCGTCACCGGCCGAGCGGGAAGAGATGGCCTACCAGATGGCCATCCGATCCCTGCCCAACGGCAGCTACAAGGTCGGCGTACTCGGAAAGGGCGGGGTCGGTAAGACGACGGTGGCGGCCAGCGTCGGATCGGTGTTCGCCGCACTGCGCCGGGCCGACCACGTGGTGGCAGTGGATGCCGACACCGCATTCGGCCGGCTCGGCAGCCGCATCGACCCGCATGCCACCAGCTCCTACTGGGATCTGGCCGCCGACCAGAGCATGCAGTCGTTCGCCGACATCAGTAGCCGGGTGGGCGCGAACGCGGCGGGGCTCTACGTCCTGGTGGGCGAGCCGGCCGCGGGGAGCCGCCGAATCCTTGACGCGGCGTTGTACCGGGAGGCCGCGCTGCGCCTGGACCGGCACTTCACCATCTCGATCATCGACTGTGGTTCGACGATGGACTCGCCGGTGACCCAGGAGGCGCTGCGTGACCTGGACGCGCTGATCGTGGTCTCTTCGCCTTGGGCGGACGGTGCCGGCGCGGCCGCCAAGACCATGGAATGGCTGGCCGACCGCGGCCAGGGTGGACTGTTGCAGCGCACCGTGGTGGTGCTCAACGACTCCGACGGTCATGCCGACCGGCGCACTCGCTCGGCATTGACGGCGCAGTTCCTGCAGCACGGCCAGGCGGTCGTTGAGGTTCCCTTCGACCCGCACCTGCGCCCGGGCGGAGTGATCGACGTGATGAGCGAGATGGCACCGGCGACCCGCCGTCGATTTCTGCAGATCGCCGCGATCGTCGCGCACTACTTCGCGTCCCGACCCCGGGGCCGGGACGCTAAGCCCGGCCGTCCTCAGAGCACGTAGCGCACAACACTCTCGGCGACGCAGGCCGGCTTGGCGTGGCCGTCGATAGACACCGTGGTCGAGAAGGTCACCTGGTGGGCACCGCCACCCACATCGGCGACCTCTACCACGGAAGTCTCGGCCCGGATCCGGGAGCCGACCGGCACCGGAGCCGGGAAGCGCACCTTGTTCAGTCCGTAGTTGATCGCCAGCTTTACCCCGTCGAGGCGGCTGATCTGCGCCATCAGCTGCGGCAGCATGGCCAGGGTCAGGTATCCGTGAGCGATCGTGGTGCCGAAGGGCCCGGTGGCCGCACGCTCGGGGTCGACGTGGATCCACTGATGATCACCCGTCGCGTCGGCGAACAGGTTGACGGCGTCTTGGGTAATGGCCACCCAGTCGCTGTGCCCAATCACCTGACCCTGACATGCAGCAAGTTCATCGATTGATCCGAAGATACGCACGTGCTTTCGCTCCCTTTGCTAATCCGTTGCCACCACGCCACTTTGGCGCAGCTGATTGATCTCGTCGGTGCTCATTGCCAGTCGTGCGGCCAGCACTCGCACGGTGTCGGCGCCCAACGCGGGCGCCGCCACGGCGGGCGGGTGGGCACCGTCGATCGATGCCGGCAGCCCAGCCGCCAAGTACTCCCCCACCCGGGGCTGATGCAGCGGCGCGAACATCGGGTTGTCGCGTAGGCGCTCGTCGGCAGCTACCTCGGCAAAGCTGCGGTAGCGGTCCCACAGCAGCGACGTCCCCGCCAGCGCGGCTTCGATCTGCGCCGCCGGCCGCTCGGCGAACCAGCCACTGAACAATCCGGTCAGCAGGTCGCGGTGACGATAGCGCTGCCCTTCGTCGCCGAAATCGATTCCACGCGCTTGCGACAGTGCCGCAAGTACTTTGGTCGACCCGGTCAGCTCGGCAAGGTCACCGAAGTGCCGATTGGTCAGCGTGACGACCATGAACGTCGCCCCGTCACCGCTGGCGAAACTCTGCCCGTACTGCCCATAGACCGCATTACCGATGCGTTCCCGCCGGTCGCCGTTCACCATGGCCTCGGTGAGGAAACCCAGTGCGCTGGCGGTGCCCAATGCCACGTCCTCCAGCGCCAGCCGGATCCGGCAGCCCTCGCCGCTGTGGTCGCGACGGTGCAGCGCGGCAGACACCGCCAGCGCGGCGTGCAACCCACAGGCGATATCCCAGGCCGGCAGCACGTGGTTGATCGGGGCGGCGTAATCACTGGGCCCGGTGACCAGCGGAAAGCCGATACCGGCATTGATAGTGTAGTCCACCGCGGTGGAGCCGTCAGCCCGTCCGAGCACCTCGAGGTGGATCAGGTCGGGGCGCTGCGCCGCCAGTGTTTCGTAGGAAAGCCCTTGCCGGCCAGCCATATTCGTCAGCAGCACCCCACTATCTGCGATCAGTTGCTGCACCACCCGCTGCCCCTCGGTCGCGCGCAGATCGACGACCACGGAGCGCTTGCCCTTATTGAGGCCCGTCCAGTAGATCGAGGTGCCGTCGGCGGTGACGGGCCAGCGCCGGTAGTCGGCCGCGCCGCCGACCGGGTCGATGCGCACCACGTCGCAGCCCAGTTGCGCCAACGTCATTCCGGCGAGCGGGACGGCGACGAAACTGCCGATCTCGATGACGCGCACACCGGCCAGCGGCCCGGGCGTCTCCGCAGCACTGGCCTGCATGACCTGCCCTTCGTCCATGATTACGTCGACTATATGCCTACCAAAACGCCCATCCGGTCGGTGGCGAGTCCGCGCTGAATCTCAATCGTTGCCGAACCGCGATATGAAAACCCGTGGCGGCGAACAGGTCACGGTGGCGCCGGTGTGTTTGACTCCGTTCAGAAGGGCTAGACCGCACGACATTGGGATGGGACAAGAGCTATGAAGAGCGTTGAGAAGTTGCGTAACGCGGCCAGTCGGCTACCGCGCCGGCTCACGGTCGCGGCGGTGGGGGCCGCGCTGCTGAGCGGCCTCGTCGGGGCTGTCGGTGGTGCGGGTGACGCGTCAGCGTTCTCCCGCCCGGGTCTGCCGGTGGAATACCTGCAGGTGCCGTCGGCGGCGATGGGCCGTGAGATCAAGGTGCAGTTCCAGCCCGGCGGCACCCACGCCGTATACCTGCTGGACGGGCTGCGGGCCCAGGACGACTTCAACGGCTGGGACATCAACACCCCGGCGTTCGAGGAGTACTACCAGTCCGGGTTGTCGGTGATCATGCCGGTGGGCGGCCAGTCCAGCTTCTACTCCGACTGGTACCAGCCGGCATGCGGCAAGACCGGCTGCCAGACCTACAAGTGGGAGACCTTCCTGACCCGGGAGCTGCCCGCCTGGCTGCAGGCCAACAAGAGCGTGTCACCGTTCGGCAACGCCGTCGTGGGCCTGTCGATGGCGGGTAGCTCGTCGCTGACACTGGCCGCCTACTACCCGCAGCAGTTCCCCTACGCGGCAGCGCTCTCCGGCTTCCTGAACCCGTCAGAGGGCTGGTGGCCGACCTTGATCGGGATGGCCATGAGCGACGCCGGCGGCTACAACGCCTCCAACATGTGGGGGCCGTCGTCCGACCCGGCGTGGAAGCGCAACGACCCCATGGTGCAGATCCCGCGGCTGGTGGCCAACCGCACCCGAATCTGGATCTACTGCGGCAACGGCACGCCCAGCGAGCTCGGCGGCGACAACCTGCCCGCCAAGTTCCTGGAGGGCATGACACTGAGCACCAACAAGACGTTCCAGCAGAACTACACCGCAGCCGGCGGCAACAACGGGGTCTTCAACTTCCCGTCCGACGGCACGCACGACTGGCCGTACTGGAACCAGCAGCTGGTCGCGATGAAGCCCGACATCCAGCGCACGCTGGGCGTGGGCGTCGACCCGACCTGATCGACCCCCCCAACACGCCGGCGGCAGTGCAATCCAGCACTGCCGCCGACGTGCTTTTCAGGGAAAGAAGGACGGGCTGGCAGGGAACCCGGGGCGCGCCTGAAGCGGGCGAACGGTCAGCGCCACAACCCGCGGCTGTCGACGTAACGATGGCTGTACCAGGTAGCCATCAGGCAGATGAACGTGGCGGTGGCCAGCATCCAGGTACCGCCGACGAACAGGCTGATCAGGCCACCGAAAGCCGCTCCCGAGATGTACCCGGTCAGCAGCATGAAATTGAAGAACCAGTCGTGAATGGATCCGCCGCTGATATGGCGCTCGATGCCTTGACCCAGCTTCACCACGGTGCCGGTCACGTAGCTCAGGGGAATCGACACTTCGCCGTCACGGACGAACGTGGTGTTCAGCGCGCCTACCCCGAACGCGACGAGCAGAATCGGGAGCAGGGGCACCGGCAGCGCGGGCCCGCCTTCGATCCAGTCGGTCACGGTCGCGGCGAACAGCGACACCGCGGTCAACCGCAACGCCCCGTGGGGCCGGCTGCGCCACACGTGGCGATGGCACAGCGAGGCGATCACCACACCGGAGATGAAGGACACCAGCAGGGCGGCGGCCGAAATCGACATCCACTGGCTGTCGGTGAACAAGCCCAGCGCCGCACGCCCGGCGTTGCCGGTCATGAAGGTGACGAAGTAGCCCTCGGAATGGGTGTAGGCCGTGGCGGCCAGCACACCGGCCAGCCCAGCAAGTACCCACGACAGTCTTGATTCACTGCCATAGCGTTTATCTAGCACACGCGCCTAAGTGAGTCAGCCGACCGGACCCGGAACCAGGGTCACGGTGGCACTGTGTTCGCCGCCGCCCGGGTTACGCCACGTCAGCGTGACGGTGTCGCCCGGGTGGCGCTGGTCAAGTACGTCGGTCAGGTCGGTGGCCGAGTTCACCGGACGGCCGTTGACCGAGGTGATGATGTCGTCCCGGGCGATACCGGTGCCCGCGGCCGGGGTGCCGTCGAGCACCTGCGCGACCCGCGCGCCGCCGTTGCTGTCGACCACGCCGACGCCCATGAACGCCGTCTCACCGATGTGCACGGTGTTCGACGAGATGCCGGCCCGGATCTGGCCGGCGATGGCCATCGCCTGGTCGATCGGGATCGCATAGCCTTCGCCGCCGGGCTGGGCGAACTTGTAGTTGTCCGACGCGGCGGTGTTCATGCCGATCACCTGTCCGGCGGCGTTCACCATCGGACCGCCCGAGTCGCCGGGGCGGATCGCGGTGTCGGCCTTGATCATGTTGGTCAGGGTCTCGGTGCTGCCGGTCAGCTCGTCGGCCGCGGAGACGGTCTGGTTCAGTCCGATGACGCGTCCGGGCACCGCACTCGGCATGCCGCCGTGGCCGCCGGCATTGCCCATCGCGACCACCGGGTCACCGATGGCGACCCGCGCGGAACTGCCGATATTGGCGGCGGGCAGCCCGTCGGCGCCACGCAACTGCAACACCGCGACGTCGTGGCTGCGGTCGAAGCCGAGCACGTCGACCTCGTAGCTCTGGCCGTTGGCAACCGAGACCGCGGTGAGGCCGGTCGCGCCGGCGATGACGTGGTTGTTGGTCAGCACCACGCCGCTGGGGTCCAGCACGATGCCGGTTCCGGCACCGACTGCGCTCTGGTAGCCCATCTGGGCGTCGATGTTGACCACTGCCGGACCGACTTGGGCAACCATCGCCGACGGGTCGAGCGGAGGAGCGGGCAGAGTGGGCGACGCCTGAGCCGGCACCGCTACCAGCCCCGCGGTGGCGACCGCCGCCGTCATCACGCTGAGCAGCCGCCACCGGCCGGGGCGATACGCTCCGCTCATCCGTCATACCTCCTGCAGTCAGGGTCACAGTCCAGGCGGCGTCGACCCGGCACGTCCCGGGATGTTGCAGACGCTGAACTCGCGAAACAAGAATGCCCAGCTTACCGGAACCTCGAGTCGGCCTGGCAAACGCTATACGGCGGCAGTGCAACCGCCGCCGGTTCGCAAGTCTTGTGCTCAGCGCCCGTTGAGGGAAGGCTGAACTCCGGAGGAGGCTGCCATGGCAGACAAGACCGTGACCTCACGAAGTGGCGCTGCTGCCCCGATCGCGGCCACGCCGGCCGCCATCCGCAATGTCGTTCTGGTCGGTCCGGCCAGCTCCGGAAAAACCACGCTGGTCGAGGCGCTGTTGGTGGCCGCCGGGGTGTTGCCTCGAGCTGGTTGCATCGCCGACGGCAGCACGGTCTGCGACTACGACGACGCGGAGCTCCGTGGGCAACGTTCGGTAGGAGTCGCGTGCGCCTCGCTGGCGCACAACGGTGTCAAGGTCAACCTGATCGACACCCCGGGCTACGCCGACTTCGTCGGAGAACTCCGCGCCGGGCTGCGGGCCGCCGACTGTGCACTGTTCGTGATCGCGGCCAACGAAGATGTCGATGACGCGACTGCCGCGCTGTGGCGGGAGTGCAGCCGGGTCGCTATGCCGCGCGCCGTCGTCGTCACGAAGCTGGACCACGCACGGGCCGACTTTCCGGCCCGTCTGGCCGCCGCCCAGGCGGCGTTCGGCGACACCGTGCTGCCGCTGTATCTACCCGCACCGGCCGAGGGCGCCGGCCTGCTCGATCTACGGGCTGTCCAACCCGGCGCCGAGCAGCAGCGCGGCGCGCTGATCGAGGCGATCATCGAGGAATCGGAGGACGAGTCGCTGCTGGACCGCTACCTGGGCGGCGAGCAGATCGACCCGGGGGTGCTCACCGCCGATCTGGAGCGCGCCGTGGCGCGCGGTTCGTTCTTCCCGGTCATCCCGGCATGCAGCGTCACCGGCATCGGCATTCCCGAAGTGCTCGGGCTCATCACGACCGGCTTCCCCGCGCCGCCGGAACGTCTGCTTCCAGAGGTGTTCGACACGAGCGGCGTAGCGCGCACCGGGCTTACGTGCGACCCGGACGGGCCCCTGCTGGCCGAAGTCGTCCGTACGACGTCGGACCCCTACTTGGGCCGGGTCAGCCTGGTGCGAGTGTTCTCCGGAACTATCAAGCCCGACAGCGGAATCCATGTCAGCGGTCATTGCGAGAGTTTCTTCGGCGATGGGACCGGTCGCTGCGACCACGACGAAGACGATCGGATCGGGACCCTGGCGTTTCCGCTCGGCAGACAACAGCGCCCGGCCACAGTCGTGCTGGCCGGAGACATCTGCACCATCGGCCGTCTCAGCCACGCCGAGACCGGAGACACCTTGTCGGACAAGGATGAACCTCTGGTGTGCAAACCGTGGTCGATGCCGGATCCGCTACTGCCCGTGGCGGTCATTCCGCGCGCCAAGACCGACGAGGACAAGCTTGCGGTCGGCCTGGGCAGGCTGGTCGCCGAGGACCCCAGCCTGCGTATCGAACGGAACCCGGAAACCCATCAGATCGTGCTGTGGTGCATGGGTGAAGCCCACTCCGCGATCGTGCTTGACGCGCTGGCCCACCGCTATGCGGTAGCGGTGGACACCGTCGGACTGCGGGTGGCACTGCGAGAGACGTTCGCCACCAAGGCCAAAGGCCACGGCCGTCATGTCAAGCAGTCCGGGGGACACGGCCAGTACGCGATCTGCGACATCGAAGTGGAGCCGCTGACGCAGGGAGCCGGCTTCGAGTTCGTCGACCGCGTGGTCGGCGGGTCGGTGCCCCGCCAGTTCATCCCCAGCGTCGAGAAGGGCGTTCGCGGCCAGATGGAGCGGGGGCTGACCGGCGACGCCGGCGGCGGTTATCCGGTGGTCGACATCCGGGTCACCCTGATCGACGGCAAGGCGCACAGCGTCGACTCCTCGGACTTTGCTTTCCAGATGGCAGGCGCAGCCGCGCTCCGTGACGCGGCAACCAACGCGACGGTGCGCCTGCTCGAGCCGATCGACGACGTCACCGTGCTGATCCCCGACGAACTGGTCGGCGCGGTGATGGGCGATCTGTCCGCTCGCCGCGCTCGGGTGCTGGGCACCGACAAGGTCGGGGCCGACCGAACCTGCGTCAAGGCCGAAGTACCGCAGACCGAGTTGATCAGGTACGCGGTCGACCTGCGATCGTTGACCCACGGCACCGGTTCGTTCACCCGCGGCTTCGCGCGTTACGAACCGCTGTCAGAGTCGGCGGCCGCGCACGCCAGCACCGCCTGATCGCCGCAGAGAGGACGTTCATGTCGACAATCGCCGGGCTGCCCGCCCACGTCCTGCTGCTGCACGTGGTGGTCTCACTGGTCCCGCTCACCGCGGTCCTGCTGATCGTGTGTGCGCTATGGCCTGCGGCCCGACGGCGACTGGTCTGGTTGGTCGTGACGTTCGCCGGCATCACGCTGCTGGTGACGCCGCTCACGGTCACCGCCGGCGAGTGGCTGGCCGACACCGGCAAGTTCGCCCCGTCTCCCGAACTGGACGCGCACATGGCCGCCGGCGAGTACGGCCTCTATATGGCCCTGGGCCTGGCGGTCGCCGCGGCACTGCTGGCCGGGCTGCACGTGGCGCTGTCACGCGGTAGCAATATCGGCTCGCTGCTGCGGCTGGGAATCGTCACCGTGGTGGTCGCACTGGCGGCCGGGTCGATGTTGGCGATCCACAACATCGGCTCGACCGGGACCGAGGCGGCCTGGGGGGACCTGCTCACCGCGTCAGACGACGGCTAAACCTGCGCTGATGCCGTCGCTGTTGGCACAATGGACGGCATGCGCAACGTGAGGCGGGGAATTGTGGCGATTGCCGGGTCGGTGGCCCTGGCTGTCGGGTCGGTCGGGGTCTCGGCCGGAATCAGCGAAGCGGCTCAGACTTCGCCGGCACGGGGGCTGGCCGTCGCGGCCATCGAGCCCGCCGCCGGCTCGGTCGTGGGGGTGGCCTACCCGGTGATCGTGACCTTCAACGGACCGGTCGGGGACCGGGTGGCCGCCGAACGTGGCATCCACATCAACTCCACGGGCAACAATGCGGGCCACTTCGAATGGACGAGCAGCGATGTCGTGCAGTGGGTCCCGGACGGCTACTGGTCACCGCACAGCAAGATCAGCGTCGACGCCCACGGGATGTCGACGGGCTTCGAGACCGGTGACGCCGTCGTGGGACTCGCCGACATCTCCGACCACACCTTCACCGTCAGCGTTAACGGCGAGATCCAGCGGATCATGGCGGCGTCCATGGGTAAACCCAAGCGCCCCACGCCAATCGGTTCCTTCACCGCGTTGTCGAAGGAGCGCACCATCAAGTTCGATTCGCGCACCATCGGCATCCCGCTCAATGACCCCGAGGGCTACCTGATCAACGGCGAGTACGGCGTTCGGGTCACCTGGAGCGGTGTCTACGTGCACTCCGCTCCATGGTCAGTGGGCTCGCAGGGCTATTCGAACGTGAGCCACGGCTGCATCAACCTGAGCCCCGAAGACGCGGCGTGGTACTTCAACTCAGTGCATCTGGGCGACCCGATCATCGTGCAGGCCTAGGGCTTAACGGCTGAAGCGATCGTAGACGCGGTGCGTCTACGATCGCCTTGGCCTTGACCCGGGACGCACCGCGTCAGCAGGCGCCGAGCACCGCTGTGGGCATGTGCGCCACGTAGCGCTGTGCGCGCTGCTCGCGACGCAATTCGCGACGAGCCGCCAGCCGGTTGCGCAGCCGGTTCACGGTGCGGTTGCCCGCCCGGTAGTCCGACGAGCCGTCGAGAGCAAGAACGCTGATGGTGATGAAAGCCATGATTTTCTCCTGCCGGGAAACTCACCGGCCGACGAACCCGGAGGGTCGGCAGAACTCGTGGCTCAGGCCTTGGAAAATCCTTCAGCAAAGGCGCCGAAACCGGTGAGGAACAAATCGATCGTGGAACACGGATACGGATGCGGACCGTCACTAGAACTCACTTCGCCCTCACCTCCTTCCGGCCGGGACACACGGGCATGTCGTGGCAATGACCACCATGGTCCCATCGAATTACGGGACCGTCAAACGCAAACGGGTCGTGGCGGTGCTGGTCGCCGCACTACCGGAGACCAGCACCACCACGAAACCAATTAGCGGACAGTGCTATTCAGTGCTGCACTCAGAGCAGACCGAGCAGTTGCAGATCGGTGACGTACTTGACGATCACCGCCGGCGTCACATGCGGGATGTCGGGATGCTCGGGGTCAGGCCCGATCCCGGCCGACTGCACCGCAGCCCGGAACCTCTCCGTCGGTGCGATCGACCCGCAGATCGGCGGCTGCGGCTTCTGGTAATTGTGCAGCAGCGGCAGCAGCGACACCTGGCGCTGGTTCTCCGGCAGCGCCCGCAACGTGGTCTCAAACCGCTGCAACCAGTCCCCGTAGTCGGCGATCCGCTGGATCGGGTAGCCCGCCTCGATCAGCCAGTCGACGAATTCGTCCATCCCCAGGCCGTCGTCGTACGGGTTCATCACGTGGTAGGTGGTGTACCCGCCGGTCGCGAAGGACCCCAGCGTGGTGGACGCCTCGGCGATGAACTCCACGGGCAGCCCGTCGTAGTGGGCGCGTTGCCGCTGACCGTCGGCGCTGAGTTCGTAGAACGAACCGGGTGCCACGCCGGTGGCAACCAAGCTGAACATCATCCGGGTGAACATGTCCGGCAGGTTCAATTGGCCGGCGTAGCTGGTGTCGGCCAGGATCATGTCGCAGCGGAACACCGCGACCGGCAGGCCACACAGGTCGTTGGCCTCACGCAACAGCACCTCGCCGGCCCACTTGCTGGTGCCGTAGCCGTTGGCGTAGCCGTCGTTGATCGCCCGGACCGCGCTCATCACGCGGACATCGGCGTCCTCGGTGAACTTGCCCAGCGGAATCTGGTCGCCCACACCAATTGTGGAGAAGTAGGTGAACGGCTTGATCTTGCTGGTGAGCGCGACCCGGATCAACTCGGCGGTACCGAGCGCGTTCGGTCCGAACAGCTCGCTGTAAGGCAGCACGTGGTTGACCAGCGCCGCCGGGTCGACGATCACATCGACGGTGTCCGCCAGACGCTGCCAAACATCTTGGTCCAGACCAAGATTCGCCTCGCCCTTGTCGCCGGCGATCACCTCGAGATGCTTGGCGGCAAGTTCGGTGTAGCGGGCCAGCAGCTGCTCGTCTCCACTGTCGAAGACATTGTCCAGCCGTCGGCGGGCGTCCTCGTCGGACTTCGCCCGCACCAGGCAGATCAGCTTTCCGTCCACCGGAGCCAGCCGCTGGAGCCACTCCAGCGCCAGGTAGCGACCCAGGAAGCCGGTCGCACCGGTCAGCAGCACGGTGCGCACCTGCTCCGAGGGGCCGGGCAGCGACGGAGCCGCGGCCAGGGTCGCCTCGTCGAGAAACTTGTCCAGCGTCAGGTCGGCTGCGGCGACTTCGACCGCGTCACGGCCGTGCACCGAGGCGAAGGTCGCTCGTTTGGAGCCGTTGCGCTCGGCGGTGATGTAGTCGGCGATCGCCGCCAGATCGTTTGCCGGGCTGACGATCACGCCCACCGGCACGTCGACATCGAAGATGTCCCGCAGCAGGTTGCCGAACGTCAGTGCCGACAGGGAGTCCCCGCCCAGGTCGGTGAAGTGGGCCTCTGGGCCCAGGTCGCCGGCTGAGGCCCCCAACAGCGCCGCTGCGGCACGACTGACGGTCTCCAGCGCCGGGCGCTGCGCTCCGTGTTGACGTAGTTCGCTCAACTCACTGGCCTGGCCCTCGGCCAACTCGGCGTAGCGGCGCTCCAGGCGATCGCCGTAGTGCGCCTTCAGCTTCGGCCAGGCCAGCTTGCGGATCCCGGTCAGCAATCCGTTCTCCAGCGTGAACGGCTCGGTCTCGACGATGAAGTCACGCGGAACTTCATACGACTGCAGATCGGCGTCTTTGGCCACCTGCTGCAGCGACTCGGCGATACCGGCCTTGAGGACGGCCTCGGATGCGAAGCGCGCCTGAGCTTCCGGGGTCGGGACCACCACGGCCAGTAGGTAGGGCTGGGCACTGTTGCCATAGACGTAGACCTGGCGCACCAGCGGGCTGTTGCCGAACACCGCCTCCAGCTTGGCCAGGGTGACGAACTCGCCCTGCGCCAGCTTGAGCACGTTGTTGCGCCGGTCGACGTAGACCAGGCGGTCCGGTGCGATCTCGGCCACTACGTCGCCGGTCCGGTAGTAGCCGTCGGCGTCAAACACCTCGGCGGTCACCTCAGGACGCTTGTAGTAGCCGGGGAACAGGTTCTCGGTCTTGAGCAGCAGTTCACCGCGCGGGTGCGGGGTATCGGTGCCGAAGTAGCCCAGATCCGGCACATCGGCCAGCTTGTAGTCGAGAACCGGCGGCCGCTGCACTTCGCCGTCGAAGAGCACCATGCCCGCTTCGGTGGAACCGTAGCCGTTGAGCACATGCTGCTCGGTGAGCTGATCCACCCAAGACCGCAGCTCGTCGGAGATCGGCGCCGAGCCGGTCATCGCGAACACGCACCGCCCGCCGAGCAGCTCGGCACGCATCTGCGCCAAGACCTGCGCTTCGGCGGCAGCCCGGTCTCCGCTCACACCGTCGGCTTCGCTGCGGAAGTGTTGGTAGAGCATCTCCCAGATCCGGGGGACGAAGTTCAGTTCGGTCGGGCGAACCAGGGCGAGGTCTTCGAGGAAGGTAGACAGGTCGCTGCGTGCGCTGAAGTAGGCGGTACCGCCGTTGCCGAGAGTGCCGTACAAGATGCCCCGGCCCATGATGTGGCTCATCGGCATGAAGTTCAGCGTGATCGAGACGGCAGTCGGGCCGAACCAGTTCTTGGCCGACCGCACCCACATCCGGGCCAGGTTGCTCTCGGGGTACATCGCACCCTTGGGGGCGCCGGTGCTGCCCGAGGTGTAGACCAGCAGTGCCAGCGGGTTGGGGTCGTCGCCAGCGTCCGCCTGGGCCGAAAAGTCCGGCAAAGACAGCGTGCGGCCCCGTGTCAGCAGGTCGGCGAGCGGCTCGACAACCACCTCGACGCCGGCCAGTCGCGCCCGCGCATCGGCGAGCGCCTCGCGGTGGTCGTCGACCTGCCCGTGGTAGTCGAACACCACCAGGCGGGTGGGGGCCGGGCCGGTCAGTACCAACTCGACCGCATCGGACAGCGAGTCCACACTGGCAGCGATCACCCGGGGCTCGGTCTCGGCCACGATCGGGACCAACGCGCTGATCGCCGCTGAGGTCTGTAGCGGCACCGACACGGCGCCGATCTGGCCCAGCGCCACGTCGATGACCGTGTAGTCGACGCTGGTGAAGCCCAGCACCGCAACCCGGTCGCCGGGCCGCACCGCACCGGCGGACAGGGCGGCGGCCGCGGCGCGGACGCGCTCCCCCAGTTCGGCGTAGGTGATGGTCTCGTAGTGCGGCAGCAGTGCGGCGGCGGTACGGCCGGTGCCCGAATCGGTGACGTACTCGACGGCACGCTGTCCGAGCGCCGGTCGCTCGGCGTAGCCGTCGAAGATGGCCCGGGCGATCTGCGCCGGCCGCGACAGCCCTTCGACAACGGCGGCGACGGCCGGATCGGGTCGGGCAGCGGCGAACTGCGGGTCGGTGGCGACGAGATCGGCGATGCGGCGGGCGAGTTGCTCCTCGTCAGCGGTGGGAGAAACAGGGGACATGTTCAAACCTCTAATAGCTATCGTGGAAAGTGATTTTTGAGGGGCGCATTCTGCGCCGACAGATACTATGTTAGCGAAACTAACTGAAATTTGAACCGCTGAGCTGCTGTGACGTTGCCCTCACGCAGTGTTTGCTGTGACGGTCAGCTCAGCGATTCCTCCAGCCACGGCAGCAGCCACTTCACCCCTTCGGGCGTGAGGTGAATACCGTCGCTGCGGACCTTGATGCCGTCGACTTTGGCGGTATAGGTGCCCGCCGGTCCCAGCTTCTTGTTCAGGTCCATCACCGTGACCGCACTCCGCCCGGAGACCTCGCGGCGCAGCAACGCGTTCCAGCGGTCGACGCGCTCTGGTTTGTCCTCAGGCCACAGGCTGCCGTCGGGCCGCTCGCCGTAACGGCTGTAGGGCACGGTCGTCACCACGACCCGGCTGCCGGCGGACTCCAGCACGTCGAGCGCACGGCGCAGCTCCGCGATCAGATAGGCGTCGAACGTCGGGTCGCCGATGTGCGACCACTGGCCCTCGTTGACTCGGTCCACGGTCTCCCAGCGGCCGACGAACAACAGCACGACGTCGGGCTGGTCGGCCTTGACCTGCCGAGTCCAGCGGGCCGGCCATCCGTCGCATTCCTTGCCCTGATCGATGGTCTTGCCGGCCCAGCGGTACGGACCGGCGCGCACGATGCTGCAGCCGACGACAGTGTGATCGATGAAGTCATAGCCGGGGGTTTCCGGCAGATAGTGCATCAGGGTCCAGCCGATCGAATCACCGAACACCGACACGGTGCGCGGCCGGTTCGGGTCGCGCCGCGCGGGCTGCGGGCGTGGCTTCTTGGCGTCCGAAAGCCGTGCCGGGGGTGAGGGGGACACCGCCGCGGCCGCGGCCACATCCGGGGTCACTCCGTTTTCGGCCGTGGGCCGCTCGACGACCGGGACCACCAGCACGGTGACCGCCACAGCGGTTCCGCTGACCGCCGCCCCCAGCGGCAGCAGCGACACCCGCGCGGGCCGCCACCGCCGGATCGGCTCCTCGATGGCCCACCACGACACCGCCGCCAGCGCCAGCGTGGCGGCGCACCGTACGCCGAACAGCGCCCACCCCGACCAGCCGGTGCGCTGACCGTTGAGCACCAGGAAGACCGGCCAGTGCCACAGGTACACGCCGTAGGAGATGGTCCCCAGCCACACCAGCGGGGACCAGGCCAGCACCCGAGCGACCAGGCCGCTCTGGTGCAGGGCGACCGGGGCGATCACCGCGATCGCGGCGACGGCCACCAGGGTGAGCAGGCCACCGCGGAACTCCGCGGCCGTGCCGGTGGCGCGGTGGACCGCCATCGCCAGCACGCCCAGGCCCAGCAGCGGCATCAGCCGGGCGACCCACAGGGCGCGGCGGCTCCGCACCACCGACCAGCCGGCGGTCAGCGCCGGCCAGTCGCCCACCAGCAGGGCCGCGGCCGCGGCACCGATCAGCAGGGCCTGCGCGCGGGTGTCGGTGCCGAAGTAGACCCGGTCACGGGTGGCATCAGAGGCGAGCATCTCCGCGGCCGTCGCCGAGGCCGCCGCCCCCGCGCTGGCCACCAGGAAGACCGTCAGGCGCACCCCGCCGACGGAAGCCCACCCGCCGCGACGCCGCGCCCGGGCCCCCAGCAGCAGCGCGATCGCGATCAGCAGCAGGGGCCACAGGAAGTAGTACTGCTCCTCGACGCCCAGCGACCAGGTGTGCTGCAGCGGCGACGGGGTGCCGGCCTCGGTGAAGTAGTCCGTGTGCTGAGCGACGAACCGCCAGTTGGCCATCCAGAAGAAGGCGGCGATCGCGTCCTCGCGCAGGCCCACCACCGCCTCCGACGGCAGCAGCTCGTGGGCGATCGCGACGGTCAGCACCATGAGCACCAGCGCCGGCAGCAGCCGGCGGATCCGCCGGATCCAAAACCCGGTGAGGTCGATGCGGCCGGTCCGGCCCAGCTCGTCGATGAGCAGCGAGGTGATCAGGAACCCGCTGAGCACAAAGAACACATCCACGCCCAGGAACCCACCCGAGAGTCCGGGAATGCCGCCGTGGTCGGCCAACACCAGCGCGACGGCTATCGCACGCAGACCATCCAGGGCGTGAATGCCCGGGCGTCGTCGCTCCCGCCGAACCCGGTCCGCGGCGCGCGCGGTGGTCAACCGGGCGGCACGCGGGGCCGGCGCAACCCAGCGGGATTTACCCGAGGTGCGCATCGAGGTGGCCTGGCGAGTCCGGTTCCCGACCGGTCGACTCATGTCATCTTGGTCGCCGTTGGCGCCGATTGGTCGATCCTCTCGCTGGTGGACCACCGAAAGCTTAGGGGGCCACCCGGCGGCTCAGCGGGAGGACACGCTCGTGATCAGGAGACCAATTCGGCAGTGCGCCACCAGATCAGCGCTACCAAGACGCCCAACACCACAAGAACGATTGCGGCCTGAAGTCGGCCCCGGTAGGCCAGCGGCGGGTAACCGTAGACGGAGGCGGTCACCAACCCGGTGATCAGACCGCCCAGGTGACCTTGCCAGCTGATGTTCGGCACGGTGAAGGTGAAGACCAGGTTGATGACAATCAGGGCACCGATCCACCCGACGTCGACGTTCAACCGGCGGCCAAGGACCAAGGTGGCACCGAACAGCCCGAAAATGGCGCCGGAGGCACCAGCCGTTGCGGCGTTCAGCGGCGCCAGCAGATAGGCCGCAACCGAACCGCCCAACGCGCTGAGCAGATACAGCGTGGTGTAGCGCACTCGGCCGAGACTGCCTTCGAGTGCTGGTCCCACCACATACAGCGCCCACATGTTGAGCAGTAGGTGCATCGGACCGTAATGCAGGAATGCCGACGTCAGCAGGCGGTAGATCTGCCCGTCGGCCACCGCCGGCGTCCAGAGCACCAACTCGGACTCCAGCTCGTGCGAGGACAACTGCGCGACGAAGGCCAGCACGCTCAACGCGATCAGCCCGTAGGTGACCACCGGGGTGCCGGTGACGACCCGAGTGAGCACGTTCGTCCGGCGCCCCGGTGCGGCGCCGGCGTGCGCACAGTCCAGGCAGTGCTGGCCGACGGAGGCGCCGCGCATGCAGTCGCCGCAGATGTAGCGGTCGCACCGCGTACAGCGCAGTGCGGTGGACCGGTCGGGGTGCCGATAGCAGACGGTCATGGCTATACCCTCTCAGAGCGCGCTTGCCCGAGCACCGCGGCGTAGATTTCACGCCATGTCGTCTCAAGCTCCGCGCCAAGCGTTCAACGACGTAGTCACCCGGTTTTGGAGCTTCGCCGCTCCCGCCTATGACACCGGATTCCTGCAACGTTGGGTCTATCGCCCGGCCCAGGACGAGCTGATTGCCGCGCTACGGTCGCACAAGCCGGCCCGGGTCGCCGACGTCGCGTGCGGCACCGGCATCCTGGCCGACCGCATCGAACGTGAGCTGTCCCCGGAGGCGGTCTACGGGGTGGACATGTCCGACGGAATGCTCAAGGAGGCGCAAGAGCGTTCGTCGCGCGTGCAGTGGCTGACCGGGCCTGCCGAGCAATTGCCATTTGACGACGGCGCGCTTGATGCGGTGGTCACCAGCTCGGCGTTTCACTTCTTCAACCAGCCGGCCGCGGTACGGGAGTTCTACCGGGTGCTGGCGCCGGGCGGGATGGCGGCGGTCACGGCGATGAGCCCCCGGCTGTCCGACCCACTCGAGGCGCTGACCGGGATCCGGTGGAATCCGGCGCGTCAACCGACGCCCAGCCAGATGCGCACGCTGCTCACCGACGCCGGTTTTACCGTTCCCGACCAGCATCGGGTGGCGCGTCCGGTGTGGACGCTGGTCGTGTCGGATCTGATCACCGTCGGGGTCAAGCCGTAGGCAGCCGGCCGGTGAGGACCCGTCCCCCGTTATTGCGTGGCGGTACCTTCGTTAGGTATGAGATCAATGGAGCTGGCCGGGACGACGGCGATCGCGCTGGCGACCTGGTTCACCGCGGCCGGAGTCGCCGGGGCTGATCCGGCCCCTCCTCCCCCGCCCGCGCCCAAGCAGGTGATCGACACCGACGGCACCTTCGCGGTCGGCAAGGACATCGTGCCGGGCACCTACCGCTCCGACGGCCCCCGCGACGGCAACGCCTGCTACTGGCGTCGAAACAGCGGCGACAAGGTCGTCGACAGCGCGATGACCAAGAAGCCACAGGTTGTGCTGATCGAGCCCAGCGACACCACCTTCCGGACCGACCGCTGCCAGACCTGGCAGTTGACCGAATGTCCGCCCACCTGCGCACCGGTGCCGCAGCAATCGGTGGGCCTGCCCGATGTGCTGAAGGGCTTCGTGCCGCAGGCTCGGCCCCCGGCCCCGGCGCCCGCTCCCAGCGGCGGTTAGCGCTCGAGCCGCCGGCACCCACTCGACGGGGCGCGTAGGGCCGCTTGAGCTGAGCGCCCAATGAAAGCCACCTGAAGTCGCGCCGGGTATTGCGGCTACCGCTGATAGGCCACCGTGGCCGTCAGCTCAGACTCGTTCCGCCTCGGCCAGCAGTAACGTTGCGCCGTCAACCAGCGTTCCGATCACCTCGTCGGTGCTGAAATCACTGAGCCACAGATTCGGGGTGTCGGTGCGATGCAGCATCGCGACACCGTGCAGCGCAACCGACAACGCCGCCGCGATCCGGTCCGAATCGGGATCCGAGTCCGAAACCGGAGTCTCCCCCCGGCAGGCCAGCAACCCTCGGGTTACGACGGCCAGCGCCCGGCGAGCCGCCGGCGGAGCGTGACCATCCTGGGTCATCAGGGCGTAGCGCAGTGGATGCCGCTGTGCGAACGACACGTACACCCGACACCCGATGAGCAGGCGTTCCCGCGGGTCAGTGGCCTGCTGGACGTATTCGGCGATCTCTTCGGAGACCTGAACCCAGCTCGACTCGGCGACCGACTCGAGGACCCGCTCCAGGTCGTCGAAGTGCGCATACACCGACGGCGCTGCGATGCCGGCCTCCCGGGCAATGCGGCGCAGCGAAACCTCCGCCTCGCTGTCCGCGCTATCGATGACCCGGACAGCGGCGGCCAGGATCTCGTCGCGCAGCAGCGCGCCGTGACCTCGCATATTGCGCCGACGAGGGGGAGTGGGCACGCGGTGATCCTAACGGCCTGTGAGTTGTCCCCACCTGCGTTCCGCATAACATCTTCCGCGCAAGTGTGAGCTGGCACCTTTTAACTTTACACGCGTTTATTTACGGTCGTAAGGTTAAGCGTCATGAGGGCAATGGAAAAGCTGCGCGGTCCGCTCGAGCGGCTGTGGATCGCGCTGGTGATCGTGCCGGTCGCCGCGATCGGCGGACTGGTCATCTACCGGCTCCACGGCGTATTCGGCGCAGACGGAGCGGCGGTTGCCCGTGGCGCCGGTGGCGAGATCGTCTCCACCGTGCCGAAGTACGTCACCTATGAGCTCTACGGACCCGAGTCGACGTCGGGCATGGTCAGCTACGTCGACGAGCGCGCCCAGTCCCGGGAGACCCGGTTCCACTCGCTGCCCTGGTCGCTGACCCTGACCACCACGCAGCCCAGCGTGTTCGCCAACGTCATGGCGCAAGGTGACGGCCACGAATTGGGCTGCCGGATCACCGTCAACGGCGAACTGCGCGACGAGCACCAGTCCGATGGCCACAGCGCCGCGGCGTTCTGCGTGGTGAAAGCGGCATGAGCGGCCTCCACAGCCCGACCGGCCCGGGAGCACCGCGGTTCCCGCGGCTGATCCGCGCGTGCGCCATCCCGATCATCCTGTTCTGGCTTGCCGCGGCCGCCGCGACCAATCTGCTGGTGCCGCAACTGGAGAACGTCGGCGCCCGCAACGCCGTCTCGCTCTCCCCGCAGGACGCGCCGTCGGTGATCGCGATGAAGCACATCGGGGAGAAGTTCGGTGAGTTCACCAGCGACAGCGTGCTGATGATCGTGCTGGAGAGCGACGCCGAGTTAGCAGAAGACGCCCACCGCTACTACGACGAGCTGGTGACGACCCTGCGGGCCGACACCACCCACGTCGAGCACGTGCAGGACTTCTGGGGCGACCGAGTCACCTCGGCGGGCTCGCAGAGCGAGGACGGCCGGGCCGCCTACGTGCAGGTGCATCTGGCGGGCAACCAGGGCTCGGCACAGGGTGTGGAATCGGTGGACGCGGTGCGCAAGATCGTCGAGGACTCCGACCCACCAGCCGGTCTGCGTTCCTACGTGACCGGTCAGGCGGCCCTGGTCGCCGACACCAACGAGGCCGGCGACGCCTCGATGGTGAAGATGACCGGTATCACCATGGCCGTCATCGCGGTGATGCTGCTGGTGGTCTACCGCTCGATCGCGACCACGCTGATCGGGCTGGCAGTGGTTGTCACCGAGATGAGCGTGGCCCGCGGACTGATCGCGGTGTTGAGCGATTCCCACGCATTCGCGATCTCGACATTCGTGGTCAGCATCCTCACCGCGCTGGCCATCGCGGCCGGAACCGACTATTGGATCTTTTTGATCGGGCGCTACCACGAGGCACGCAATGCCGGCGAGGACCGTGAGACCGCCCAGAACACAACGCTGTTCAGCGTCAGCCACGTCATCGCAGGCTCCGGCCTGACCATCGCCGGGGCGATGCTGTGCCTGCACTTCACCCGGCTGAACTACTTCAACACCCTGGCGGTGCCCTGCGCTCTGGGCATGTTCACCATCCTGGCGATGGGCTTGACCTTCGCTCCGGCGGTCCTCGCGATCAGCAGCCGCTTCGGGCTGCTGGACCCCAAGCAGGTCGCCAACACCGGCGGGTGGCGCAAGGTGGGCACCGCCGTGGTGCGATGGCCACTGCCGATCCTGGCCGCTGCCAGTGCCGTTGCCGCCGTGGGCGTCCTGGCGCTGCCCGGGTATAAGACCAGCTACGACAACCGGCACTACATCCCGGCCGACGTACCGTCCAACATCGGCTACGCCGCAGCCGAGAAGCACTTCAGCTCCGCGCGGATGAACCCCGACATGCTGATGGTCGAATCCGATCACGACATGCGCAATCCCCGCGACATGCTGGTGCTGGACCGCATCGCCCGCAACATCTTCCGGGTTCCCGGCATCGAACGGGTGCAGAGCATCACTCGGCCGCTGGGCCCGCCCATGGAACATGGATCGGTGCCGTTCCAGATCAGCGCCCAGGGCGTCACGATGGCCGAGAACCTGCAGTTCTTGCGCGCCCGCCTCGATGACACCCAGACCATGGCCGACCAGCTCTCGTCGATGATCACGGTGATGGACCGGCTGCACGGGCTCACCGTGCGACTCTCCGATGCCACCCACGGCACCGACGAGGCGACCCACGACATGGAAGGCACCATGGCCGAGGTCCGAGACCGCATCGCCGACTTCGACGACCAATTCCGCCCGCTGCGCAACTACTTCTATTGGGAGCCGCACTGCTTCGATATCGGCGTCTGCAACGCGTTCCGAGCGGCGTTCGACGCCACCGACGGCTTCGACAAATTGGCGGAGAACACCGCGGCGCTGGCCCAGCAGATGGACCGGGTCGACGAGATCACCCCGGCAATCGCCGATCAGATCCCGCCGATGATCGCCATCACCACCAACATGCGCGACCTGATGTTGACCATGCACAGCAGCTTCAGCCAGGTGGTGACGCAGCTGGAGCAGATGACCGACACCGCCGCGGTGATGGGCCAGGTATTCGACGACGCCCGCAACGACGACATGTTCTACCTACCGCCGGAAGCGTTCGACAGTCCCGACTTCCAGCGCGGGATGGAGTTGATGATGTCGCCGGACGGCTCGGCGGCCCGCATCCTGATCACCCATGACACCGATCCGGCGACCGTCGACGGCATCTCGCACGTCGGCGCCGAACTGCAAGCCGCCAAGGAAGCCGTCAAGGGCACGCCGCTGGCCAAGGCGAAGTTCTATCTGGGCGGAACCGCAGCCACCTACGCCGATATCGCGACCGGTGCGCACTACGACCTGCTGATCGCGGCGATCGCGGCGATCGTGTTGATCTTCGTGGTGATGCTGCTGATCACCCGGGCGCTGGTGGCCTCGATCGTGATCGTCGGCACCGTGGTGCTCTCGCTGGCCTCCTCGTTCGGGTTGTCAGTGCTGTTGTGGCAGTACGTGTTCGGCATCGAACTGCAGTGGCTGGTGATCGCGATGTCGGTGATCGTGCTGCTGGCGGTGGGGTCGGACTACAACCTGCTGGTGGTCTCGCGGATGAAGGAAGAGATCAACAGCGGCACGGCCACCGGCCTGCGCACCGGGCTGATCCGGGCGATGGGCGCCACCGGCAAGGTGGTGACGGCGGCCGGCATGGTGTTCGCCTTCACCATGATCGCGATGATCGCCAGCGACCTGCGGTCTGTCGGCCAGATCGGCACCACGATCGGATTGGGCCTGTTGTTCGACACGTTCATCGTCCGCAGCCTCATCACCCCGTCGATCGCGGCGCTGCTCGGCCGGTGGTTCTGGTGGCCGATCAACGTGCACCGCCGCCCGACCCCGATCACGGCCGTGCCCGCCGCCCGCGCCGAGCGCGCGGCCACCGTGACTGCCGCCGCCGAACAGGAAGACACCTTCACGCCCGCGCCGAAGCCACCGGCCCCGATGGCACCGCCGGCCGTCCCCGCCGGCTAAGGATCTTACTGTTACGCCAAGATATTCTTATTTTTCTTAATTTGTCTGTATCATGGGTCCCATGCGTCACGGAGAGGGGCTTGCGATGGTCAATTCGGGTACGTCTGCGGCGGTGCGGAGAGGAAGCTCCCTTGCTTGACGCCTGCTACCGGGCCGCACGCGCCAGGATCAGCAGCCTGGCGGCCGGGCTCACCGAGGACCAGTTGCAGCTCCCGGTTCCGGCGACACCGGGATGGTCGGTGCACGACGTGTTGGCCCACCTCACCGGTGGCGCCGCGGACGTCTTGGCGCAGCGACTCGATGGCGCGCCGGGTGACTCGTGGACGGCGCGGCACGTTGCCGAACGTCGCGACCGCCCGGTTGAGGAACTGCTCGACGAATGGGAGCGCGCCTCCCCGGCGGTCGAGGCCAGTCTGCCGGAGCAGTTCACCGGGCCCAACCTCGCCGCCGACGCGATCTGCCATGAAGCCGACCTGCGCGAGGCGCTGGTCCTGCCGCGGATCGACCGCGAACACTGGCAGCCGTTTTTGGACGTCCTGGGTTATCTGCCGGGCCGACGCCTGCCCGACACCAGCACCTTGGTGATCAGCGACGAGCTGGGGCAGCAGTGGCGGTGTGGTTCAGGTGAATCCGTCACCGTGTTGCGGGCTGAAGGTTACGAGCTGATGCGCGGGCTGTTCAGCAGGCGCTCCCGCAGTCAGATCGCCGGATGGGACTGGTCGCCCGAGCCGTCGGCGCACCTGATCGACAGCTTCGGGATTTTCGGCCACCGCGACGACGATCAGCCGATACCGGTCTGCTGATTCATACGCCGCAGGAGGCCAACCGCGGCGGGGAGAACGCGACCGAACCGACCCCGCCGTCGACGGCTCCGTTGTTGGCGAGTCGCATCGTCGTGACGTAGGTACAGGTTTGAATCTCGGTGGATGAATTGAGGTAGACCACGTTGTAGGTGTAGGTGAACGTGCGCACCAAGTGCTTGACATCCCAGGGCACATCCAGCACGAATCCGAGCGACGAGTCCATCGTCCGGATCCAGAGCGCCCGGTCACCGGTCTCGCCGATCGACGGCACCACCGAGAACGCCGAACCGTCGGGCCTGATGCCGGCGATGCTGAGGCTGTCGATGCGGTAGCCGGTGGCGTCCGCCGGCACCGGCGGACCGGGCTGAATCCTGGTGGTGAACTGGATCGCGTAGTTGGTTCCACCGCCGATCGCCCTGGTGGTGGAGAAGCTGGTCCAGCTGAATTCCTCCGGCAGCTCCACTGCGCAGTTGTCGATCAGCTCGTGCGGATCGCCGCACCCGGGCGAACCCGCCGGCGCCGCCAGCGCGCGCGGGGCGGCGAACGCTAGGCCGAAAACCGGCACCGACCAGGCGGCACCGCGCAGGAAGATGCGGCGCGAGATCGCTGTCTTCGCACGGCCGGGCACGAGCTCACAGTAGGCGATCTGAGGGCATTCGGTTGTTTGGCCGTTGATTCGGTGCCATGCTCGCCGGATGGTGTGGGAGCGCTTGTCCACGGCGGTCAGCGCCCGCCGTTCCTGGCTCGTTGCGCTGGTTCCGATCCTGATCGCCGTCGCACTGATGGCGCTCGGCAACGACAACGCGTCCGCGACACAATCCCCCGAGGCGCTGCCGCCCAGCGCCGAATCCGCCCGTGTCGCCGCGGCGCAGTCCACCTTCGCCGGTGGGGACCAGGCGGCCGCGCTGCTGGTCGCCACCCGCAGCGATGGTGGGCCCCTGACGCCGGCCGACGTCGCAGCGGTCAATGCCGCACGTGACCGTATGACGCAGGTGCCCCAAGTGCTCGACGGCCCGGCACCGCCGGCGATGCTGTCCACCGATCAGCAGGCGGCCCTGGCGACGGTGCCCTTGGCTGCCGACTTGTCCGGCTTCGAACTCACCGATGCGGTCAAAGCCCTGCGAGCGGCGGCCGCCGACGGCTTGCCTCCGACGCTGTCAACCCACGTCACCGGCGGGCCGGCGTTCGGCGCCGACATCGCCGATGCCTTCACCGGCGCCAACGTGACCCTGTTGGTGGTCACCGCGCTGGTGGTGGCACTGCTGTTGATCGTCACCTACCGGTCGCCGGTGTTGTGGCTGGTACCGCTGCTGGTGATCGCGTTCGCCGATCGGGTGGCCACCGTAGTGGGCTCCGATGTCGCACGCGCCGCGGGCGTGACCTTTGACGGCTCCACCGCAGGCATCACCAGCGTCCTGGTCTTCGGGGCCGGCACCAACTATGCGCTGCTGCTGATTTCGCGCTACCGCGAAGAACTGCGCTCACAGCCCGACCATCGGACCGCGCTGCGCCGGGCGGTGGCCGCCGCTGCCCCGGCGATCCTGGCCAGTAACGCGACCGTGGTGCTGGCTCTGCTGACGTTGATCTTGGCGGTGACCCCGAGTACCCGCAGCCTGGGGATCTGCGCCAGTTGCGGGCTGGTGGTGGCCGCCGTATTCGTGCTGTTGGTTTTACCCCCGTTGCTGGCGTTGGTCGGCCGGAAGGTGTTCTGGCCGTTCATTCCCCGGGCTGTCGACAATGGAGCCACCCCGGCCGGCCCGTGGTACCGCGTCGCCGCGGCCGTCTCGCGCCGCCCGGCCGTGGTGTGCACGGCGGCGATCGCCGTCCTGGCGGTGTCGGCCACCGGCCTGCTGGGCGCCGGTATCGGGTTGTCGCAGACCGAGCAGTTCCGGTTACAGGCCGACTCGGTGACCGGATTCGACACGCTGGCAGCGCACTTTCCGGACGGTGCGGCCAGTCCGACCGTCGTGATCGGCCCCACCGCCCGTTCGCAGCAGCTCAAGCGGGCGATCACCGCGGTTCCGGGCGTCGTCTCGGTGGTCCAGACGGGTATGTCCGAGACCGGCCGAACCATGTGGTCTGCGGTGCTCGACGCCGCCCCGGCAACCGAAGCCGCCTTCAACACCGTTGCCGGACTTCGAGATTCGGTCGGCGCGGTAGACACCCGCGCGATGGTGGGTGGCGCCGACGCGCAGGCCCTCGATGTGCGCGACGCGGCCGTGCGCGACCGCGCGGTGCTGATCCCGCTGATCCTGCTGGTGGTGCTCACCGTGTTGTTCGTGCTGCTTCGGGCCGTGTTGGCCCCGCCGGTCCTGGTTGCGGCGACGGTGCTCAGCGCGGTCGCCGCGCTCGGGTTGGGCTGCTGGGCCAGTCTGCACCTGTTCGGATTTCCGGCGCTGGACAACAGCACTCCCCTGTTCGCTTTCTTGTTCCTGGTGGCGCTGGGCGTGGACTACACGATCTTCCTGGTGACCCGCGCCCGCGAAGAGACGCCCGCACACGGCACCCGCGACGGCATGGTGCGCGCGGTGTCAGCCACCGGCGGAGTCATCACCAGCGCCGGCATCGTGCTGGCTGCGGTGTTCTGCGTGCTCGGGGTGCTGCCGTTGATCGTGCTGACTCAGCTGGGCATCATCGTCGGCTTGGGAATCCTGTTGGACACGTTCGTGGTTCGTACCCTGGTGATTCCAGCACTGTTCGCGCTGATCGGCGATCGGGTCTGGTGGCCCAATCAGCCACGCTGACTTCTACAGTGCCGCCCAGATCGACTTGGTCTTGAGGTAGCCGTCGATGCCCTCGTAGCCGAACTCGTGGCCCATACCGGACTGCTTGTAACCGCCGAACGGGACGTTGTGGTCGAAGACCAGCTGACAGTTCAACGTCACCGTGCCGGCCTGCAGGCGCTTGCCCAGGTTGTGTGCGCGCGCCAGGTTGGTGGTCCACGCCGTGGCCGCCAGGCCGTAGCTGGTGTCGTTGGCCATCGCCACCGCTTCGTCGTCGTCGTCGAACGGCAAGATGGTGACGACCGGCCCGAAGATCTCTTCCCGGTACAGCCGGCTGGTGGCCGGGTCGACGTTGGTCAGCACGGTCGGCTTCACGAAGTAACCCTTACGGTCCACCCGGTAACCGCCCGACACCACCTCGACGCCGTCCTTGCGTCCCTGGTCGATGTAGCCCATGACGCGCGCGAGCTGCTTGGCGCTGACCAGTGGGCTGATCATGGCGCCGTCGTCCTTGGGCCCGCCGAGCACCAAGTTCTCCCCGATCATCGCGATGCCGGCGACCACTCGCTCATAGACGCTGCGCTCCACGAAGATCCGCGAACCGCAGACACAGCCCTGACCCGAATGCACGAAGATGCCCATCGCGGCCATCATGATCGCCATGTCCAGGTCTGCATCGGCATAGATCAGCACCGGGGACTTCCCGCCCAGCTCCAGCGTCACCTTCTTCAGGTTGTCCGCGGAGTTGCGCATGATCTCCTTGCCGACATCGGTCGAGCCGGTGAAGGCGACTTTCTCCACATCGGGGTGGGCGGTGATCGCCGCGCCGGCGGTGGCGCCGTAGCCGATGACGAAGTTGGTGACACCGTCGGGAACCCCGGCCTGCGCGATCAGCCGTTCCAGCAGCACCGCCGACAGCGGCGTCTCCTCGGCCGGCTTGACGACGCTGCTGCAGCCGGCCGCCAGCGCCGGGGCGACCTTGGCGCAGGCGTTGAACAACGGGCCGTTCCACGGATAGATCAGGCCCACCACGCCGTAGGGTTCCTTCACGGTGTAGGCGTGCATGTTGGCGTAGGTGCTGTTGACGCCGCCCTCCATCTGCACCTGGTAGCTGCTGCCGTTGAGCTTGGTGCACCAGCCTGCGTAGTACCGGTAGAACTCCGCGCAGGTGGACACGATCATCTCGGCCTGCGCGGGCGGCATGCCGGCGTCCAGGGACTCCAGTTCGGCGAACTCCGCGGCGTGCTCATCCATCAGGTCAGCGAGCCGCCACAGCACCTTGGCGCGCTGGCGAGCCGGGAGATCAGTCCACACACCGGATTGGTAGGCCGTCTTGGCGCGGGCGACAGCCTCGTTGACGGCTTCGGGTCCGGCGTCGCGGAACTCGGTGATCTGTTCCTCGGTGGCCGGGTCGATGACCGGGATGACTTCACCGGTACCGGGCCGCTTCGCAAGATCATCGATTACCGACTGCACGGTCATTGGCGGGTCCTTCGGTTGCGACGGCAGATGCTGTGCACCTGCTTAGCATTGCGGACGCGGCGTGGTCAACAGTGGGCATCGGCCACCGCGGTTACGGTTCCGGCTATGAATCGGCGTCGAAGCAGGGCACGGAGGTTCTGATGCGCACCCGCGGCTGGGCCGGCAATGTGCCCGCCAGCGACGAGGAGGCGGTGGCACGGATTCTGCAAGCCACCCGCCGGACCATCGACGAACGCGGTGAGCAGACCAGCATCGCCGACGTCGCGCGGACGCTGGGCGTCACCCGGCAGACGGTCTATCGCTACTTCCCCAGCACCGAGGAACTGCTGACGGCAACGGCCGCCGATGGCGCCGGCGCCTTTCTGGATCAGTTGGCCGAAGCTTTGGCCGGAATAACCGATCCCGGCGAAGCCGTCGCTGAGGGCGTCGCACTCACCCTGGAACGCCTCCCCCACGACCCGTACGTCGGCCTGCTGCTGCGCACCCAACAGGCCAGCGCCTTTGCGGTGACTGTCACGACCGACACCGGCCGAAGCTTCGGGCACTCCCTGCTGGACCGTCTCGACGTCGACTGGTCCGGCTTCAACGATCGGGACGTCGAGGACATCATCGAGATGGTGCTGCGCACGTTGCAGTCGTTCATCCTGGCCCCGTTGCCCGCATCGGGCGACGAACTACGGCGCCTGCTGCGCCGGTGGATCGCACCTGCGGTGAGCGCGGCGCGCCGCGCTACGCCGGATCGCGCGTCAGCGAATAGGTGACGCCGGTCAGTGCTTCGGCGACCGTCCACAGCCGCCGCTGCGCATCGGCGTCACCGGCTCGGCCGGCAGCGCGTACCAACACCGGTGGGCCGATCTGCTCGAAACGCCCACCCGGGCCGTAGAACTGACCGCCCGTGGCGGCCGGGTCGGTCGCTGCCCGCAACATCGGCAGGGCGCCCTCGGCAGGCCCCTGGGTGAACCAACCCGTCACATAGCGAGACCGGCTGTTGAACACCCAGCGCACCGCCCTGGACTGCTCGCGCAGGATCGAGGTACGGGTGCCACCGGGGTGTGCCGCCAACGCGATCGCCGGGCTGGCAGCCGATTCCAGCCGCCGCTGCAGTTCGTAGGTGGCCATCAGTTGGGCAAGCTTGGACTGGGTGTAAGCCCTCGACGGAGTGAACGACGTGGTCAACTGCAGATCGTCGAACGCGATCCGGCCACTGCGGTGGGTCTTGCTGCTCACCGCGATGATCCGTCCCGCCGCGGAGGCGAGCACGCGATCCAACAGCAGGCCCGTCAACGCAAACGGCCCAAGGAAGTTCGTGCCGAAGTCACCCTCGAAGCCGTCGACCGTCAGCTGCCGGGTTTGGTGCATGACACCGGCGTTGTTGACCAGGATGTCGATGATCGGGTGGCCGGCCCGCAACTCGTCCGCGCATGCCCGTACCGACGCCAGGTCACTGACGTCCAGATGGACGACGTCGAGGCGGGCGCCCGGAGCGGATCGGAGAATGTCTTGCCGGGCCGCGGCAGCCGCTTCGGTGTTACGGCAAGCCAGCACGACCGTGGCACCGAGGATCGCCAGTCCCCGCGCGACTTCGAGGCCGACCCCGGTGTTCGCACCGGTGACGACGGCTACCCGGCCGGCCTGCGGAGCACCCTGCTGCAGTGACCATCCGGTTGCGCTCATCTAGCCGCGGCTCGCCGTCGCGAAACGCTGGTCGGTGTAGCGGCGCAGGTTGGCCAGGAAGCGGCGAAAACCCAGGTTCATCAGCGGGCCGCTGATCGGCGAGAACCACGCTGCCGGGCCGGTCAACCGATTGGCCAGGGTCCAGGTGAGCCGGCACCCCTGCGGGGTGGGCTCGATGATGTAGTCCGACGAACACAGCCAGCGCCGAGGTCGAGCTCGCATTGAAGCGAAAGGCCATGTGCCGTCCGGGTTCCCAGGCCAGGAACTCCTCGTCCCCGACAATGCCACCCCGCATGTCGACCACGCGGGTGGTGCCGACTCCGTGCGGTTCGGGGCTGGTCCAGGTCACGTTGGTGATGACACTGGCCCAGTGCGGCCAAGCTTCGGCGTCGGCTAGCACCTCCCAGATCTCATCGGGCGTCACGGCCAGGTCAACGCTGTTGCTGAACCGCTGCGGCGCCCGCTCGAGGAAGTCGAGGCCGACCTGCTCACACGGATGCATCCGAGACAACTGCTGATTCCTTTCGGTGATAGCCGACTAGCGCGCTCCGCGCACCAGACGCCCGGGCCGTGCACCGGTGTCGACGCCGTTGCGCCGGGTGACGGTACCGCTGACGATCGTCGCAACATACCCGCTCGCCCCCTGCAGCAGGCGGTGTCCGCCGGCCGGCAGGTCATAGGCCATCCGGGCCGGGTGCAGCCTCAGCGCGTCCATGTCGATCACGTTGATGTCGGCTTTCTTGCCGACCTCGATGACGCCGCGATCGCCCAGGCCGAACAGTTGCGCGGTGTCGCGGCACTGTTTGCGCACCAGGTACTCCAGGGGCAGTTTGTCGCCGCGATGCCGGTCGCGCGCCCAGTGGGTGAGCAGATAAGTGGGATAAGAAGCGTCGCAGATCATTCCGCAGTGCGCGCCGCCGTCGGAGAGCCCCAGCACACCGGCGGGGTGGGTGAGCATCTCGCGGATCGCGTCGTGGTTGCCATCGGCGTAGTTGAAGAACGGCAGCATCAACATGGCACCGGCGTCGGCCTGCAGCATCAGGTCATAGAGCGTTGCCAACTGATCGTCGCCGCGCGCCGCGGCGATCGCGGCCACCGAGCGGTCCGGGGTCGGCTCGTAGTCCGGCGGGTCACCCAGGTCATAGATCCGGTGCAGTGAGTGCTGCACCAGCGCGAACATCGCGTCGAACTGCAGCGAGGTGTCCACCGGCAGGTCCTGTTCGGACAGGATCGCGGCCTTGATCGCCGGTTCGGCCAGGCGTTGTGCGAGTTCCACGCGGCTGCACTGCGCCTTCAGTCGCCGGTAGGTCGGCCGGTGGGTGAAGGCGTGATGCCCGGCGAAACCGAGCAGCATGCCGAACGGGCGGGCCGCGACCTGTGGGTACAGCGCACTACCGGCCTGGTGCGCGGCCGCGGAGATGTCGAGTTGCTCACGCCACAGGTTCGGGTCGGCGTCGACCTGGATCAGTGCGAACGACACCGGGCGGTCGACCTCGGCGGCCAGGCGCTGCATCCACTCGAGTTCCTTCTTCGGCGCGACGATGTCCTCGCCGGCCGTGCCCTGCGGCGCCAGCTCGAATACGGCCTGGCCACCGGCCGCCATCGCCCGGCCCAGCCCGAACAGTTCGTCCTCGGCGGCGAAAGTTCCCGGCACCGGCTCGCCGTCCATGGCCCGGTGTGCCAGGGTGCGCGACGTCGAGAAGCCCAGCGCCCCGGCCTCGACGGCTTCCCGGACCAGGCGGCTCATGGCCGCGATGTCGTCCGCGGTGGCCGGTTCGTTGCGGGCGCCGCGGTCTCCCATGGCGTAGGCGCGAATCGCGCCGTGCGCGACCTGGCTGCCGACGTCGACGGCGAAGCCCTGCCCGTCGAGCCGGTCGAGGTACTCGGGATAGCTCTCCCACCCCCAGGTGATGCCTTCGGTCAGGGCGGTGCCGGGGATGTCTTCGACACCCTCCATGAGTTTGATCAGCCACTCCTCGCGGCCCGGCCGGACCGGGGCGAAGCCCACCCCGCAGTTGCCGGTCACCACCGTCGTCACGCCGTGACCGCTGGACGGCTCCAGCAGGTTGTCCCAGCTGACCTGCCCGTCGTAGTGGGTGTGGATATCGACGAACCCCGGCGCGACGACACGGCCGGTGGCGTCGATGTTCTCGGCCGCCTCGCCCGTCAGTCCCGGATCATCGGTTCCGGTGCGGCGCTGCACCGCCACGATGCGTCCGTCCCGGACGCCGACATCGGCGAGGTAGCGCTGTTCTCCCGTCCCGTCCACGACGGTCCCACCGGTGATCGTGAGGTCGTACACAGCCGTCTCCTTCAATAGTGGTGTCGGGCGCACCCAAGAACGGTGTTGATCAATTTGTACACATCTCGATAATGTGTGCAAGTGCCCGGTGAGAAGTCGTCGAAACCGCTCCCCACGCCGCTGCTCCTGGCCGCCACCGAGACCCTGCGCCATCTCGGCCCCCGGCGCTTCAGCCTGACCGCGGTTGCCGAAACGGCGGGCGTGTCACGCGGCACCGTGCACAACGCCTTTGGCACCCGCGATGACGCCATCGCCGCCGCACTCGACCATCTGTCCGCGGCATTCATCGCGACCATGGCCGCCGAGGTCAACGAGCTCGACACCCTGGCCGAGCAGGTTGCGGCCGCGGCGGTGCTGATCTCGGCGCATCGCCGCAGATCGGCGGCCGAGCCGCGCACGATCAATCAGAGCGTGCTGGTCCTGCTGCTCGAGCACGGCGGCGACGACCTGATGCAGCGCTCGGTGGCACTCTGGATGCCACTGGTGCGTGCCGCGCAGCGCCGCGGTGAAGTCGACAACACTCTCGACGCCGGCCGCGCCGGGGAATGGATCGTGCGGATGCTGTTCAGCTTCGAGCTGCTGCCGCCGATGCGGGTGAATCTGGACAATGCCCGCGCCGTGCGCCGCTTCGTCAGCGACCACATCATCGACGGACTAACCGGAGGCCACCGTGACTCACCCTGAACCGTTGCCACTACGCGTCCCCGAAGCCGAACTCGATGATCTGCGCCGCCGGCTCGCCAACACCCGCTGGCCGGCGGAGATCGAGGGCGCCGCCTGGGATTACGGCACCGACCAAAGCTTCCTGCGCTCTGTGGTGGAGCACTGGCTGCACGCATACGACTGGCGACGCGTCGAGTCCGAGGTCAACGCGCTCGGGTCGTTCGTCACCGAGGCCGCCGGGCAGCGTGTGCACTTCCTGCACATCCGGTCATCCGAGCCCGACGCCATCCCCCTGCTGATCACCCACGGCTGGCCCGGCTCGATTGTGGAGTTCCTGGATGCAGTGCCGCTGCTACGGAAGCGATTCCACGTCGTGGTCATCTCGATGCCCGGCTACGGGTTCTCCGGGCCCACCCGTCGGACCGGTGTCGACGTTGCGGCCGTGGCAGCCGCAGCAGACGACGTCATGGGGCAGCTGGGCTATCACCGTTATGTCGCCCAAGGCGGCGACTGGGGCGCGCTGGTCACCCGCCACCTCGGCGAGCACTACGCGGGCCGCGTCGCGGCCATTCACACCAACATGTGCTTCGCGCCGCCCGATCACGACCACTCCGAACTGATGGCCGCGGTGACACCGGCAGAGCAGGCGGCGATCATCGACTCGGTACAGCGCACCGCCGACGGCACCGCATACCTGAACCAGCAGGCCACCCGCCCCCATTCGCTGGGCTTTGGCCTCGACGACTCACCGGTGGGCCTGGCCGGCTGGATTCTGGAGAAGTTCCACGCCTGGTGCGACATTCGCGAGGGCATGCCGATCAGCACCGATCGGCTCATCGACAACCTGATGTTCTATTGGCTGACGGTGACCGCGACGTCGTCGGCTCGGCTGTACTGCGAGTCGGCCCGCGCCGGCAACGGCGCGCTCAGCTCGTGGCAGGGGCGCGTCGCCGTGCCGACCGGCTACGCGGTTTACCCCTATGAGCTACTGCAGACGCCGCGGGCGTGGGCCGCCAACCGCTACAACCTCGTTCACTACAGCGTCGCCGACCGCGGGGGGCACTTCGCCGCCTTCGAGCAGCCCGCGATCTTCGCCGCCGACCTGGTGGCATTCGCCGACGTGCTGGCGCAGCAGGCGGTGTTCTAGTTCGTCAGCTCAGCGCGATACCCAGTTCGTCGGCGAACGTCCGGATCATGTGCTGGACGCCGATTTCGTTGCGGCCGATGATCATATGGTCGTGCTGGCCGTGGCGGACCCCCTCGCCACATTGCGGCAGCATGGTGAAGTCCTCATCGCGCACCGCCGCGTGGACGGCGGCGAAGATCGTGTCGTAACCGGAGCGGGTGGCGTCGTCGACGGCCGGAACCCGGGCCAGCCAGCTGTGCCGGACCGTGCAGCGGGTCGGGGATCCGGCGGGCAGGATGTCGATGACCTCCACGCCGACGGAGCTGTTCGCCAAGATGATGTTCGGGTAGATCCAATAGATCAGCCCCATGTTGTCGCGCACATCCCACGAAGCGTTCGCGTCGCTTTCCAGGTTCGTGATCCAGTTGAACGGGAAGCCCATTCGATGGTGCCTGCCGAAGCGGTCGTGGATCGACGTGTTCGCCAGGGCGTTCTGACCGATGAGGCTCTCACCGTGCACGAACGGGAAGTGGTAGCTCTCAGCGAACGCCTCCAAGGCGCCCTTCCACGACACCTCGGACTCGAATTCGCGGTAGTCGTGGTAGCCGAAGGAGGTGTAGTTCAACGCTTCCAGGTCGGGGCCGACGTCGCCGAGGTGCGCCTCGACATCGATGTCGGCACCGACCGTCAGCACGGCCCAGATGAATCCGTGGCTCTCGGTGTTGGGCAGTTCGACCAGCCCATAGTCGTCCTTGGCCATTCCGGTGAAGCCGGTGCTGCCTGGGACGCTCAGCAGCTTCCCGTCGTTGCGGTAGGTCCATGCGTGATACGGGCAGGTGAAGCGTGCCGCACTGCCTTCCCCGCAGGCCGGCTTCGCGCCGCGGTGGCGACAGTAGTTGAGGAAGACGTGGCTGCGGCCGTCCTTGTCCCGTGTGACCAGGAGCGAATCTCCCAGCACCGACCGCACGACGTAGTCGTTGGGCTCCGACACCTGCACGCTCGGGACAATCGCCAGCGGGGTGCGGCGAAGGATCTGGGACTCCTCGATCTCGGTGACCTTCGCGTCCCGGTAGTAGTGCAGCGGTACCCGCAGCACGTCGTCCGCCATCTCGGTGGTCTTGTCGAGCACCAACCGCAGTGCCCGCCGAGTGAGTTCGGTGTCCAGCGCACCGGTGCGCTCTTGCGGAGGGATCGTCACCAGAAGCCCCTTTCGGCGTCGTTATTCCAGACCATACACATGACACATATGTATGGTCCATTAAGACGCCGAGCAAGCGGTAACGTTCGCTCATGCGCACCCACGGCTGGTCGGGCGCAAAACCGGCCGACGATGACGAGGCCGTCGCCCGCCTCCTCGATGCCGCCCGGCGGCGAATCGATCAGTCCGGGATGAACTTCGGGATCTCCGATGTGGCCAAGGACGTCGGCGTCACCCGCCAGACGGTGTATCGCTATTTCCCCAGTACCGAGGCGCTGCTGATCGCGACCGCAGTCACTGAGGTCGACCCCTTCCTCGATGGCCTGGCCGACCACGTCCGCGGTATCCACAATCCAGCCGAGGCCGTCGTGGAGGGCATCGCGCACACCTTGGAACTGCTGCCCGACGAGCGCTACATGAGCCTGCTGCTGACGCCCGGCAAAGCCAGCGCGTTCTCCGCCGGAGTCACCTCGGATGCGGCGTGTGCGTTCGGGCGCTCGATCGTCGAACGATTCGACGTCGACTGGGCCGCCGCGGGTTTCACCAGCGAGGACCTGGATCAGCTGGTGGAGTTCATGCTGCGCGTGCTGCAGTCGCTGGTCATCGACCCCGGCCGCCCACCACGCCGCGGCGCCCAGCTGCGGGCCTTCTTGCGACGCTGGGTGGCTCCGGCGATCACACCGACGTAGTCACCCGCGGCCGCTGCCGCAGTGGCCGCTTCCGCACGATCGTCGGCCACCAGAACCACGGCCCGTATATCCGCACCAGTGACGGCACGATGAACGACCGCACGATCAGCGTGTCGAGCAGCAGACCGATACACACCGTCGATCCCAGCTGTCCGATGGTCCGCAGATCGCTGGCGAGCATCGCCAGCATGGTGAACGCGAATACCAGGCCCGCCGATGTCACCACGCCACCAGTGCTGCCCAGCGCCCGGATCAGGCCGGTGTTGAGTCCGGCACCGAGTTCCTCTTTGAGCCGGGCGATCAGCAGCAGGTTGTAGTCCGAGCCGACCGCCACCAGGATGATGAACGTCAGCGGCAGAATCAGCCAATGCAGATGCAGCCCGATCAGATGCTGCCAGATCAATACCGACAGTCCGAACGCGCCGGCATAAGAGAACGCGACGGTTCCGGGAATCACCAACGCCGCCACCAGGCTTCGAGTGATCACCAGCATGATCAGGAAGATCAAGACGAAGGCGGCGATCGCGGCGATCAGCAGATCCGACCGTGAGTACTGCTGAATGTCTTTGTTGTTCGAGCCCGAGCCACCGATATAGATCTTCGCGCCGGCCAGCGAGGTCTCCTTCAAGGCGACCTTGATCGCCTCGGGGAACCGCTCCACGTGCTCGACGCCCTCGGGACCCATCGCGTTTCCTTCGTGGGTGACGATGAACCGAGCGGCCTTGCCGTCCGGGGACATCATCAGCTGCATCCCGGTTTTGACGTCCGCGTTGTCGAACGCCGGGCGGGGTATGTAGAAGAAGTCGTCGCTTCCGGAGGCGTCGAAGTCGTTGCCGACATTGATCATGTCACCGAAGGTCTGCTCGGTATTCTCGGCCTGAATGCTCGTGGGGCCGTATGTGTTCACGATCAATGCTTGCAACGCGATCTGGTCGTCGGCCATCTTGTTCAGTTGCGCGACCATCTGCGGCAGCAGCGTATCGACGACTTCCAGATGCGATACCGCGTCTTTGATGTTCGCCGCCAGTTTGTCGACGCTGTCCATCATGTCCCACAATGACCGAAACGCCCAGCAGACCGGGATATCGAAACAGTGTGGTTCCCAATAGAAGTAGCTCCGGATGGGCCTCATGAAGTCATCGAGATTGGAGATCTCCTCATCCATCTGTTCGGTGAGCGCCTGCATCTCCTCCATGGTGAGCACCGTGGCATGCATCTCGTCGGCCAGTTTCTGCGTCAACACGATCGTGCTCTGCAGCACCTCCACCGAATGCGCCATGATCTGCGCCTGCCGTTCGGTGTTGGCGTTCTGCTCCCGAGTGAACGGCAGTTGCTGGCCGTTGCCGCTGCCTTGGGTGGTGAACAGGTAGGGCAGCGACGCGTGTTCCAGTGCGCGCCCCATGGGCCGGGTGATGCTCTGCACCATCGCGACGCCCGGAAGCCTGATGAGCGCCTTGGCCACCCGGTCCAGGGTGATGAAGTCCGCCGAGTTACGCATGTCGTGATCGGACTCGATCATTAGCATCTCGGAGAACAATTTGCTTTGGGGAAAGTGCCGATCGGCGGCCGTGAACCCGAGGTTGGCGGCCGAGTCGTGCGGCTGGTAGCTGCGGTCGTCGAAGCTGACCACATAGGTCGGCACGAAGATCGCCCCCGCAGCCACCGCGGCGATGCTGGCCGTCAGGATCGGCTTGGGCCAGCGGACCACGCTGGTGGCGATTCGGCGGTACAGCCGTGCTTTGACCTGCTGGCGAGGATCGAACAGCCCGATCAGGCTGCCCACACTCAGAATCGCCGGTCCGAGCGTCAACGCGCCGGTGACCGTCAGCACCATACTGAGCGCCACCGCGGGCCCCATCGTGTTGAAGTAGTTCAAACGGGCGAAACTCAGGCAGAACGCCGCGCCGGCGATCGTGAGCCCGGAGCCCAGGATCACGTGCGACACCCCGCGATACGCCGTGTAGAACGCGTCTTCACGGCTCTCGCCGTTCAGCCGTGCCTCGTGGTAGCGGCCCATCAAGAAGATGCCGTAATCGGTCCCCGCGCCCAGGGTCAGCGCAACGACCAAGTTCACCGCGAACGACGACAGCTGGATGTAGCCGAAGTGGCCGAGGGTCGCGATGACCCCCTTGGCCGCCAGCATCAGGATCAGCACGCCGAACAGCGGCACCAGCATGGTGATGTAGGACCGGTAGACCAGCAGCAGCATGAAGATGATGAGGAAGATCGTCGCGATCGTGATGTTGTTCAGGCTCGAATTCGCGATCGCGACGGTGTCGGCGGCCAGCGGTGCCGCGCCGCTGACGTAGACGGTCAGCCCCGCCGGCGGGTCGGAGGTGGCGACCGTGCGCCGTACCGCGGCCACGGAGTCGTTGGCCTGCAACTGCCCGATGTCGCCGGCCAGTCGCAGCAGCACATAGGCGGCCTTGCCGTCGACGCTCTGGGCCCCGGCCGCGGTGATCGGCTTCCCCCAGGTGTCCATCACGTACTGGACGTGTTCGGTGTCGGCCTGCAGCGTACGCAACAGTGCGTCGTAGTAGCGGTGGTCCTGCTCCCCCAGTAGACGATCGGCTTCCAGCACCAGCATCGTCATGCTCGTCGAATCGGACTCCTGGAACTTCTCCCCGATCGCCAGCATCGCGGCCTGCGAGGGCGCATAGGTGGGGACCATCGGGCCGGCGAGTTCCTCGGCGACCCTCTCCACCTGCGGCACAAAGGTATTGGTCACCACCGCCAACAGTGCCCAGAACACGATGATCGGAATGGACAGCATGCGGACCAGCCGGGCCGCCAGTGGGCGGGCCGCGCGATGTCCGCTCATGCGGACTTCACCCGGCAACTGATGTCCGCGTTGGGATGGGCATTGGTCCGCTCGTCGCGAATCACGTCGTCGACCAGGATCCGGCAACCGACATAGTCGCCGCGCACCTGCGCCGAGATACTGCCGGACACCACCGTGAGCATCGTCGTCTCCTCATGGGTCCACGGCAGGGTGTCCAGCTCGACCGTGTGCGGGTGCCCGTCGATGTCGACGTAGGACAGCAAGGCGCCCGCGCCGACGGAGCCGAACACCTCATAGGTGAGCTTCTTCGGGTTGAACTTCTCTGCTGCCTGGGGCGGATTGACGGTCAGTACCGGCCCCGGTGCCGACATCTGGTGAACCTTCCACATGCCCAGCGCGCCCAAGCCGAGCGCGATGACCGCGACCAACGGCATCCAGGCGCGTGCCAGCAGTGACCGCCGCGGTGCACGGGGGCTCATTCGTCCGCCTCGCCGGGCAGCGCCGGGAGCCTCTTCTTCAGTTTCGCCGTCCGCAGCAGCTGGGCGGTCACATTGAATGCGCCGAGCATCGGAATGAGCCCCAGGAAGGTCCGCTCCGACGGAGTGGCACCGTGTAGCTGCTCCAGGCTGCCGAGGACGTAGAAGCATCCGAGCGAGAAGATCGTGGCGGGAATACAGAAGGCCAGCGGGCTTCGCTGATCGTCGATCGTGCGAGTGGCGAACTCCAGCTCCTGCGGTTCCAGCGCCTCGCCCTTGCGGACCTTGGCCAGTACGAATTTTCGGGCGCCGATTCCTTCGCTGATCGGGAGGGGCGGACGGTTGCGCAATCGCCGGATGTAGCGAAACGTCCCGATCGCGAAGGCCAGTAACGCCACGAAAGCGACCACCGCAAGGTCACCGAAGAGGTGCCAATTGGTGCCGAACATGGTCCAGCTCATGGCAACGCCCGCCCCCGATCTGTAGCGCGCACGCAGTGCGCGGCCGCACTCTCTGGATGGACAACTCCACCCGAACGCGGACACTATACGTCCACTAATGAGACGTCAACGTCCCATTAATGGACGCGCGGCAAGATATCATCCGGTCATGGACGTCGATGACCGGACGCTGACCGGTTCGCAAGCACGCACACGGGCGGCGATCCTCGAGGCGACGGCGTCGGTGCTCGCCCGCGACCGCACCGCCACGTTGCCCGAGATCGCTGCGGCCGCCCAGGTCGCTCGCTCGACCCTGCACCGCTATTTCGCCGACCGAGAGCGGCTGATTTACGAAACCACTCTGGATTCGGTCCGCATCATCAGCGACATCCTCGCGACGGCAGCGACAGCCGAGGGCCCGGCCATCGAGGCGATGCGGCGGGTGATCACCACCCTGGTACCCGAAGGCGATCGGATCGTGTTCCTGTTCGCAGACCCCGCGGTACTGCGCGATGTCCCCGCCGAGCACCTGCCGAACTCCGCGCCGATCCTTGAACTCATCGCGCGCGGTCAAGAAGAAGGCGTCTTCGACCCCGGACTCAGCACGGAATGGATCCGGATCGCGTTGTTCGGGATGATGGTCAAAGCCTGCAGCGACGCAGCACACGGCCTCATCTCCCGCCACAGCATCGTCCCGACACTCACGCGAATCTTCGAGCGCGGCGTGACCGCCCCGTTTTAGCAACTCAAGTCACGTCGCGGTGGCATCGTTATCCGCATAACAACGACCTGTTGCCAGCCCGCCAGAGCTACTACGCTCTGTCGTAGTAGTTGCCCTGCAGCTCCGGGAGATCGCCCATGGATGTTGTCGACGTATCGCGGTGGCAGTTCGGGATCACCACCGTCTATCACTTCATATTTGTGCCGCTGACCATCGGTTTGGCCCCGCTGGTCGCGGTCATGCAGACGGTGTGGGTGCTCACCGACAACGTGGCCTGGTATCGGCTGACGAAGTTCTTCGGCAAGCTGTTCTTGATCAACTTCGCCCTGGGAGTTGCCACCGGGATCGTGCAGGAATTCCAGTTCGGAATGAACTGGAGCGAATACTCACGGTTCGTCGGCGACGTGTTCGGTGCACCGCTGGCGATGGAAGGACTGGCCGCCTTCTTCTTCGAGTCCACCTTCATCGGCCTGTGGATCTTCGGCTGGAGCCGACTGCCGCGGGTGGTGCACCTGCTGTGTATCTGGGTGGTCGCGATCGCCACCAACGTGTCGGCGTTCTTCATCATCGCCGCCAACTCGTTCATGCAGCACCCGGTCGGCGCTCACTTCAATCCGGAGACCAAGCGTGCCGAATTGGACAGCATCATGGCGCTGTTCACCAACAACACCGCCCAGGCCGCGCTGTCGCACGCGGTCGCCGGCGCATTCTTGACCGCCGGGACGTTCGTCGCCGCGGTAAGCGCCTGGTGGATGGTCCGGTCCCGTGCCGGCGGCGCCCCGCAGGGCGCCGACAGTGACGCGGCAACCATGTACCGGCCGGCGACCATTCTTGGATGTTGGGTCGCGCTGGTCGCCGCGGTTGGGCTGTTCTTCACCGGCGACATCCAAGGCAAGCTGATGTTCGTCCAGCAACCGATGAAGATGGCGTCAGCGGAATCGTTGTGCGACACCGCCACCGACCCCAGCTTCTCGGTTCTGACCGTCGGGCGGCAGAACAACTGCGACCATCTGACCCGGGTGATCGAAGTGCCCTATGTCTTGCCGTTCCTGGCCGAGGGCCGATTCAACGGCGTTCGGCTCGACGGGGTCCGCGACATCCAGCAGCACTTCGAGCAGAAGTTCGGCCCCGGCGACTACCGGCCGAACCTGTTCGTCACGTACTGGTCGTTCCGCGCGATGATCGGGCTCCTGCTGTTGCCGGTGCTGTTCGCGATGGTCGCGTTGTGGCTGACGCGCCGCGGGCAGATCCCCCAGCAACGCTGGTTCTCCTGGTTGGCGCTGCTGACCATCCCTACCCCGTTCCTGGCCAACAGTGCCGGCTGGGTCTTCACCGAAATGGGCCGTCAGCCTTGGGTTGTCGCCCCCAACCCGACCGGGGACCCGAATGTGCGACTGACCGTCGCCCAAGGTGTGTCGGGGAACAGCGTGGGTGTGGTGGTCACCTCGCTGGTGATGTTCACCCTGGTTTATGCGCTGCTCGCGGTGATCTGGTTCTGGTTGATCAGACGCTATGTGGCCGAGGGACCACTGGAGCACGACGCCGAACCCGCGCCGCCGGCACCGCCCGCCGAGAACGAAGTGGCGCCACTGTCGTTCGCCTACTGACGTAGAAGGGGGTCGTCGCGATGGACCTACAACAGGTGTGGTTCGTACTGGTCGCGGTGCTGTTTCTCGGATTCTTCGTCTTGGAGGGCTTCGACTTCGGGGTGGGGATGCTGATGGCGCCGTTCGGGCGGGTGAGCACCCAGGACCCCGAAGCCCACCGTCGGACCGCGCTGAACACCATCGGCCCGGTCTGGGACGGCAACGAGGTCTGGTTGATCACCGCCGGCGGTGCGATGTTCGCCGCGTTCCCGGGCTGGTATGCCACGGTGTTCTCGACGCTGTACCTGCCGCTGCTGGCAATCCTGTTCGGCATGATCGTGCGCGCCGTCGCGATCGAGTGGCGCGGCAAGGTCGATGACCCGAAGTGGCGCGCCTGGGCCGACCTCGGGATCGCCGCCGGTTCCTGGCTGCCGGCGATTCTGTGGGGCGTGGCGTTCGCGGTCCTGGTCCGTGGCCTGCCGGTGGACGCCGATCACCATGTCCGCCTGGCCTTCAGCGACGTGATCAACGCCTACACCCTGCTGGGGGGTCTGGCCACCGGCGGACTGTTCCTGTTTTATGGCGCGGTCTTCACCGCGTTGAAAACGGCCGGGACGATCCGAGACGATGCGCACCGCTTCGCGACCAGGCTGGCGCTGCCGGTGACCGCGCTGGTCGGCGGCTTCGGGTTGTGGACACAACTCGCCTACGGCACCGGCTGGACGTGGCTGGTGCTGGGCGTCGCGGTGGTCGCGCAGCTGGCCGCGGTGACGCTGGTGTGGCGCCGGGTGTCCGACGGCTGGGCTTTCGCCTGTAGCGCGGTGGTCGTCGCAGCGGTGGTCATCTTGTTGTTCGGCGCCCTGTACCCGGCGCTGCTGCCCTCCACGCTGGATCCGCAGTGGAGCCTGACGATCTACAACGCGTCGTCGACGCCGTACACGTTGAAGATCATGACCTGGGCCGCGGTGATCTTCGCTCCGCTGGCGATGGTGTACCAGGGTTGGACGTATTGGGTGTTCCGGCAACGGATCTCAGCGGATCAGATTCCGCCGTCCATCGGGTTGGCGAGGCAGCAGTCCTGAGTACCCGGGCCTCTCGGGCGCCGCTGGACCCGCGGCTCTGGCTGGCATCGACGGCGGTGCGCCGCTTCCTGCTGGCTATGGTGGGCTGCGGAGTGGTGATTTCGGCCTGTGCAATCGGGTCCGCAATCGTGTTGGCCGACATCGTGTCTGGAGTGATCACCGAACCGTCGACTCGAAGCGTCGCGCATTGGTCACCGCTGCTGGCCACACTTGCGCTGTTGTGGACGGTGCGCACCCTGGCGCATTGGTTGCAGGCTCGCCTTGGCCAGCGCGGAGCCAGCGCGGTGATCGCCGACCTGAGCGGGCAGGTGCTGGCCGCTGTCACCGCACGCTCCCCTCGCCGGCTGGCTGCCGAACGAGACGCCGCCGCAACGGTGGTCACCCGGGGATTGGACGGCCTGCGACCCTATTTCACCGCTTACCTGCCCGCTCTGCTGCTGGCAGCGATTCTGACCCCGGCGACCGTGCTGGTGATCGCCCTCTACGACCGACGCGCGGCGGTGCTCGTCATGATCACGCTGCCGCTGATCCCGGTGTTCATGGTGTTGATCGGCCTGGCCACCGCGGATCGCTCGGCGGCGGCGTTGACCGCCATGACGACATTGCAGGCACGGCTGCTGGATCTGATCGCCGGCATCCCGACCCTGCGCGCCCTCGGGCGTGCAACCGGGCCGGAGCGGCGCATCGCCGAACTGTCCGACGCGCAGCGTCGGTCGACGATGGCCACCCTGCGGATCGCGTTCCTGTCGGCACTGGTGCTCGAACTGCTGGCCACGCTGAGCGTGGCGGTGGTGGCCGTCAGCATCGGCCTGCGACTGGTGTTCGGCGAGATGAGTCTGACCGCCGGCCTGACGGTGTTGCTGCTGGTTCCCGACGTGTACTGGCCCCTGCGCCGGATCGGGGTGGAGTTTCACGCCGCCGAGGATGGGCGCGCCGCCGTCGAGAGGGCCTTTGCGCTGATCGGCGAATCACCTCGCCCGGCGCCGGGTCGCCGCACGGTATCCGCACGTGGCGCGCGGATTCTCCTCGATTCACTCTGCGTGGCCGGCCGAGATGGCGATGCGCCGGCCGGCCTGACCGCGCTGATCGAATCCGGCCAAGTCACCGTGCTGACAGGAGCCAACGGGGCCGGCAAAAGCACCGTGCTCACCGCTGTCGCCGGCCTCACCGAACCCACCTCTGGGCACATCACGGTGGCCGGTGTCGACATCGCCGACCTGGACCTGCCGGCGTGGTGGGCCCAATTGTCTTGGCTGCCGCAGCGTCCGGCGCTGATCCCGGGCACGGTGGCGCAGAACCTCGCGTTGTTCGGCGAACTTTCTGACACTGAAGAGGCGTGCACTGCAGCCGGATTCGACGAGGTGATCGCGGGACTACCCGACGGGCTGCACACGGTGTTGGGTCGCGGCGGTGTCGGTTTGTCCTTGGGGCAGCGGCAGAGGCTGGGGTTGGCGCGAGCGCTGGGGTCCAGTGCCCCGGTGCTGTTGCTCGACGAGCCGACGGCCCACCTGGATGCCGCAACCGAGCAACGGGTGCTGGCCGCGCTGGTGCAACGCGCGCGCGCCGGCGCGACGGTCGTGGTGGTGGGCCACCGCGCTCCGGTGCTGGCGATCGCCGATCGAGTTATAACCGTGCACAGCGAGGGGGTCGCAGTCCATGCACCGGCCTGATCCGCTGTGGGAAGCCCTCGGGCTACTGCGGCCGCGCCTGCCCCGGCTGCTGTTGGCGGGCCTGCTCGGGACGCTGTCACTGTGCAGCGCGCTCGCGTTGGCCGCGATCTCCGCCTGGCTGATCACCCGGGCCTGGCAGATGCCGCCGGTGCTGGACCTATCGATCGCCGTGGTGGCGGTGCGCACGTTCGCGATCTCGCGCGGCGTACTGCACTACTGCGAGCGTCTGGTAAGCCACGACGCGGCGCTGCGGGCCGCAGGCAGTGCCCGCGGCGGGCTCTACGGGCGACTGGCCCACGGACCGGTGCAGGCCGCAGTGCGGTTGCCCAGTGGCGAGTTGGTGGCGCGGGTGGGCGCCGATGTCGACGAGCTGGCAGACGTCCTGGTACGCGCCGTGCTGCCGATCGCGGTCGCCGCGGTACTGGGCGTGGTCGCCACCGCGGTGATCGCGGTTATCTCGCCGGTGGCAGCTGCGGTCCTGGCCGCCTGCCTACTGGTCGCGGGTGCGGCGGCACCGTGGCTGGCCGCGCGGGCCGCCGCGGCCCAGGAGCACACGGCCCGCGACCACCTCGCCGAACGTGACGTCGCGGCCTTGGAGGCACTCGACCACGCCCCCGAGCTGCGGATCGCCGGGAAGCTGCCCACCGTCATCGGTGAGTCCCAACACCGGCAGCGGGCGTGGGCCGCGGCCCTGGACGAGGTCGCCAAACCGGCCGCGATCGCCGCTGCGCTGCCCACCGCCGCGATCGGGGTCAGTGCACTGGGCGCGGTGGTGGCGGGGATCGGGCTCGCCGATACCGTGGCGCCCACCACCCTGGCCGTGCTCATGCTGTTGCCGCTGTCCGCGTTCGAAGCGACCACCGCCCTGCCCGGGGCCGCCGTCGCGTTGACCCGCGCACGGATCGCGGCACGGCGGCTGCTCGACCTGGCACCGGCAGCAGACCCCGTGGCTGCGGACACGCCGGTGGCCTCCCCGGCGGATTCGACCCGTACGCCGGCACTGCACGCCGAGCTGCGTTCCGGATATCGAGAAGACCAGTGCGCCCAGGTGCGGCTTGATCTGGCGCCCGGAGACCGGCTGGCCATCACCGGTCCCAGCGGGGCCGGCAAGACCACGCTGCTGATGACCCTGGCCGGTCTGCTGGCACCGCTGGCCGGTCGCGTTTCCCTAGACGGGACCGCTCTGCAGGAGCTGTCCGAAGCCGACCTGCGATCGGCGATCGGCTTTTTTGCCGAGGACGCGCATATCTTCGCGACCACCGTCCGCGACAACCTGCTGGTGGCTCGGGGCGACTGCCGCGACGACGAACTGGCCGCCACCTTGGGCCGGGTGGGACTCGGGAGCTGGCTGGCCGGCCTGCCCGATGGCCTGGCAACCGTGCTTACCGGCGGCGCCGAGGCGGTGTCGGCAGGTCAGCGGCGGCGCCTGTTGCTGGCTCGGGCCCTGCTCTCGCCGGCCCGGATCGTGCTGCTCGACGAGCCCACCGAACACCTGCACGCCACCGACGCGGACGACCTCCTGCGCGACCTCTTGGCCGTGCCCGGGCTGTTCGGAACCGACCGGACCGTGGTGGTGGCCACCCACCACCTGCCGAACGACGGCGCAGCGCCCGGCTACGCCGCGCTCGCGGTCCCCGCTGACCCAACGGCGGCGACCCGCAGCGCCCGGCTACGCCGCGCTCGCGGTCCCCGCTAGGGTGCTTTAGTCGGCTTTCCGCAAACCAGCCGATAGAACGGTTGAGTCAACTCATGACCACAGCAGAGACGTCGGCGCTGGAATCGCGGGTCGGCCACTACTACCAGATGGACGGCACCTACGTGGTCGGCCGGGAGAAGGTCCGCGAGTACGCGCGCGCCGTGCAGGACTATCACCCCGCACACTGGGACGTCGCCGCTGCCGCGGAAATGGGCTACTCGGGTCTGGTGGCGCCGTTGACGTTCACCTCGACCCCGGGCATGGCGTGCAACCGGCGCATGTTCGAATCCGTTGTCGTCGGCTACGACACCTACATGCAGACCGAAGAGGTCTTCGAGCAACACCGCCCGATCGTCGACGGCGACGAACTGACCATCGACGTCGAGCTGACCTCGGTGCGGCGAATCGCTGGCCGCGACCTGATCACCGTCACCAACACCTTCACCGACACGGCTGGGGAAGTGGTGCACACCCTGCACACCACCGTCGTCGGTGTCACCGCCGAGGACATCGGCCCGGAGGTCAAGACCGCGGTGCAGCGGGCCATGATGCACGACGTCAACATCCTTGACGTCGGCGAATCGGCCGCCCGCTACGAAAAGACGGTGCGGCCTGCCGGCGAAGTCCGGATCTCCGAGGGCGGCCTGACCCGCACCCCTGCCACACCCTCCTTCGACGACGTGAAGGTCGGCGACGCACTGCCGGTGCATCACACCCGGCTGTCCCGGGGGGACCTGGTGAACTATGCCGGTGTCGCCGGCGACGCCAACCCCATCCACTGGGACGAGGAGATCGCCAAGCTGGCCGGTCTCCCCGATGTGATTGCCCACGGCATGCTCACCATGGGCCTGGGCGCGGGCTTCGCCTCCTCCTGGACCGGCGACCCGGGCGCGGTCACCCGCTACGCCGTACGACTGTCCGCGCCCGCGATCGTGTCCGCCAAGGAAGGCGCCGACATCGAATTCAGCGGCCGGATCAAGTCGCTGGACCCGGAGACCCGCAGCGGTGTCATTTTGGTCGCCGCGAAGTCCGAGAGCCGGAACATCTTCGGCCTGGCGACCATGAACGTCCGCTTCCGCTGACCTTCGGCTCGGTACGAGGATCTTCAAGCCTGGCAGGACGCCTGCAGTACAGCGACAGGGAAGAGCCAGTTCGCTGACAGCTAGTTTCCAGTAAACACTGCGTACGATCAGTCCGACTGAGATGACGCTTGTGAAGAACAATTTCGCCGAACGTAGAGGCGTAGACCGGATTCGACAAACCGGCTGATGACGCAGCCGGATAACTCGAATCGGCTGCGATTTCTCTCGTTTGGAAATTAGGGCATTAGAGCCGTCAAAAAGCTTGATGTAAGCGGGGAATCGCCGCGGATAGCCTGATGACAGCTGCCTCACAACAGTTTTCGAAGATGTACTGCTACCACTATCAACTGAAAAAGTCGCACGCTGTTTACATCGCAGGAACCTCGAATAGACAACGGCCGTCTAGCGTTCGGGTTTCTACGCGAGTTTCGAGCGTCGACAGTCAAGACGCGTGACGTAAGGAGTCACCCGATATGGATTTTGCTGCATTGCCGCCGGAGATCAATTCCGGACGGATGTACGCGGGTGCGGGCTCCGGCCCCCTGCTGGCGGCCGCTTCAGCTTGGGATGCGCTCGCCGCGGAATTGGGTTCGGCGGCTTCGTCCTACGAGTCCGTGGTATCGAGCCTTACGGGCGAATGGTCCGGCCCGTCGTCCACTTCGATGGCCGCCGCAGCCGAGCCGTACGTGACCTGGATGAGCACGACCGCCGCCCAAGCCGAACTCTCAGCCAACCAGGCCCGCGCCGCGGCAGCAGCCTACGAGGCGGCCTTCGCGGCCACCGTGCCACCGCCGGTGGTGGCAGCGAACAGGATGCAGCTGGTAACCCTGATCGCGACGAATCTCCTCGGGCAGAACACGCCGGCGATCGCAGCCACCGAGATTCACTACGCGGAGATGTGGGCGCAGGACGCGGGGGCGATGTACGGCTACGCCGGCTCGGCCGCGGCGGCAACGCAGCTCAGCCCGTTCAGCCAGCCCCCGGAGACCACCAATCCGGCCGGCGCGGCCAACCAGTTGGCAGCGACGGCAGAGGCAACCGGAAACTCGGCGGCCTCCAACATCTCGCAGCAGGTCTCCCAGCTGCTGAATGCGATGCCCCAGGCACTGCAGTCGCTGGTCTCCAACCCCATGGGGACCGCGGCGGCGACAACACCATCGGATCTCTTAGCCAACTGGAACTTGATCTTTTCTACACTGACCGGGCCCACAACCCCGCTCGGCTGGTCGACGATCCCCGGTGGCTATTGGCTGGCGTTCGGGCAGCTGTACTCCTGGATCATGAACTCGATGGCTGCGCAGTCCTTCTTCGCCGGCCCGAAAGCCATTACCGGAGCGCTGCTGCCGCTGGCACCGCTCGCACAAACAGCACTACCGGCGGCAAGCCTGAGCAGTGCCACAGGTGTACTGGGCAACGCGGCGTCGGTCGGCAAGCTCTCGGTGCCGGCATCATGGACAGTTGCGGCACCCGCGACCAAGTTGGTCAGCATGGCTTCGTCACTGCCGGCAACCCTGGAGGCCGCCCCGATGGCGGCCGTCGCCGGTCAGGACGCCATGTTCGGCGAGATGGCACTGTCCAGCCTGTTGGGCCGCGGCCTGGGCGGCACCGCGACCCAGTCCGTCGGCGCGGCGACCCGGTCGCTGCGCAACAGCGGCGGGTCCGATGCCTTCGGCCCCATTCCGCCCGGTGAAGCCGATCCCGCGGCGGCCACCATCATCGTCATTCCGGCACTCGACGAATGACCCCGCGATGACGAAACGTGGCCTCCCCCAGCCGACTCAGTCGCACTCGACCAGATAAGGGTGTCGAAATGTACTTCTCTTTTCTCCCGCCGGAAATCACCTCGACCAACATGTACGCCGGCCCCGGCTCCGGGCCGCTGATTGCCGCCGCCACGGCGTGGGGTCGTCTCGCCAGCGAATTAAGCACCGCGGCATCTGAATACGACGCGGTGCTCGCCTCGCTGACCGGTGAATCGTGGACCGGTCCGTCGGCGGCGGCGATGACGGCGGCCGCCCAGCCCTTCACCGCCTGGATGTCGACGACCGCGGCCACCGCGGCGCAGGCGGCCGCCCAGGCGCAGGCCGCGGCCACCGCCTACGAAGCGGCGCACGCGGCGGTCGTTCCGCCGGAAGTCGTCACGGCCAACCGGACCCAGAACCAGATGCTGTACGCCACGAACTTCCTCGGCCAGAATCTCGCGGCCATCGCGGCCAACGAAGCCCAGTACCTGGAGATGTGGGCGCAGGACGCCGCTGCGATGCAGACCTATGCCGCATCGGCCGCCGCGGCCACCAAGATCACCGCGTTCACCGAGCCTCCGCAGACCACCACCGGGACCGCCGCAGCCACCTCGGCGGCCAGCACGGGGTCGGCGGCAGCCACCTCGGGCAGCAACTCGATCCTGGATTTCCTGGCCGACCTGGCGACCCAGTACAACACCTTCGTCAACAACCTGCTCGTCCAGCTGACCGGCAACCCGAGTGCTCCAGCCAACTTCGCGTCGCTGTTCGCCGCCTTCAAGGGTCCGGCGGGGCTGACCACACCATTCAACGACGTCTCGCTGCTGGTGAACTTCCCGATCCAGAACTTCCTCAAGTTCGGAACTCCGATAGGCCGGGTTTTCGAAGGCCTGCCGCTCAGCGGGCTCGGCGCCGGGCTTCGTGCCGGAGCCGCCTCCGCAGGTCTTGCCTCGACGGTGTCGGCCACCATGTCGGAGGCGAACCTGGTGGGCAACCTGTCTGTCCCGCCGAGCTGGGCCTCTGCCAGCCCGGCGATCCGGCTGGCGGCCACCGGCGCGCCCGCCGCGGGCCTGGCTGCCGCCCCGGCCGCGGGAATGGCCGGCGGCCTGCTCAACCAGGCGGCACTGGGCAGCATGGCCGGCGGTGCCCTGGGCAGTGCCAGCCCCCGGACCGCGAACGCCGGCTCCGGGCGGATCCGGATCCAGGGCGGCAAGGCCAAGACTCCGGTCAAGCTCGACGCGGTGATCGCCAAGCTGCAGAGCCAACCCGAGGCGGTCCAACACTGGAACGTCGATCAGGCCGGACTCGACGAACTGCTTGACGAACTGTCCCGCAAACCCGGCGTTCACGCCGTGCACCTCAAGGGCGCCAAGAAAGCCGCAACGCCCCTCAGCTGACGCCCACCAACGGCGCCAAAAGCGTTCCCCCTTCCCCGAAAAGAGAGAGTAATGCTTCTCGAGTTCTGGCAGAACTTCACGCACAACCTGTTCAAGCCACTGTTGTTGTTCTTCTACTTCGGCTTCCTGCTCGCACTGGCCAAGGTGCCCTTCGAGTTTCCGAACGCGATGTATCAGGGCCTGACGATGTACCTGCTGCTGGCCATCGGCTGGCACGGGGGCGAGGAGCTCGCCGGCATCGACCTGTCCCAGGTCGGCGGAATCCTCGGATTCATGCTCACCGGCTTCGTGCTGAACTTCCTGATCGGCACCATCGCCTACCTGTTGCTGAAGTACCTGACCAAGATGCGGGAAGTCGACCGCGCAACCGTCGCGGGCTACTACGGCTCCGATTCGGCCGGAACCTTCGCCACCTGCATGGGCGTACTGGCCACCATCGGCATGGCCTTCGACGCCTACATGCCGGTCATGCTGGCCATCATGGAGATCCCCGGCTGCTTGGTGGCGCTGTTCCTGGTCGCCCGGTTGCGCCACCGCGGTATGGACGCGTCGGGCAACATGCCCCACGAGCCGGGCTACACGGTGCCGGCCGTTTCGGTCCCGACAGCCGTGGGCGCCACCCAGGCCGGTGACCCCACCGGCGGCCTGGCCATCGAGACGAGCCCCGAGCGTCGCGTGGAGACCGGGTTGGCCTCGAACGGGCGCCTGATCAGCCGGGAACTGGTGCGAGAGGTCTTCCTCAACCCGGGCATCTGCCTGCTGCTCGGTGGCATCGCGATCGGTTTCATCAGTGGCCTGCAGGGCTCGAAGGTCACCGGTGTGGACGACCCGGTCTTCGTCACCGCGTTCCAGGGCGTGTTGTGCCTCTTCCTACTCGAGATGGGGTTGACCGCGGCGCGCAAGCTGAAGGACCTGAAGTCCGCCGGCCGTGGTTTCATCCTCTTCGGCCTGCTGGCTCCCAACCTCTTCGCAACGCTGGGTCTGTTTGTCGCACACACCTACTCGCAGCTGACCGGCGTCCATTTCCAGCTGGGCACGTACGTTCTGTTCGCCGTGCTGTGCGCCGCGGCGTCGTACATCGCGGTGCCGGCGATCCAGCGACTGGCGATCCCGGAAGCCAGTCCCAGCCTGCCGTTGGCCGCATCGCTGGGTCTGACATTCGCCTACAACGTCACCATCGGCATTCCCCTCTACATCGAGATCGCCCGTCTCATCACGTCGCAGTAGGGGGATTGCACAGCATGCAACGTAGGAGGAACGATATGCGCAGCGTGTTAGCGATCTTGGGCATTGCCGCCGTCATCGGGTGCGCCGCGCCGGCGTACGCGGATCCCGGCGACGGCGACGGCGGTGACGCCGCTTTCCTGTCTGACCTACGAGCCGCGGGGCTCACCTTCGCCGGTAGCGATCAGGCCATTGTGGCCGGCCATGCCGTCTGCAGCATGGCCAACAACGGCGAGACGGGTTTGCAGGTCGTCAAACAACTCACGGCCGACAATCCCGGGCTGACGATGGACGGCGCCGCGAAGTTCGCGGCCGTCTCCGCCAATGCGTACTGCCCGCAGCACTTGCGGAAGTAGTCGGCCTACGCCTTTGTGAGCTCCGCGTAGCGGGCGATGTGGGCGTCGGTGGTTCCGAACTCGTATTGAATTGCGGTGAGCCGCTTGAAGTAGTGGCCGATCGCCAACTCTTCGGTCATGCCCATCCCGCCGTGCAGCTGCACCGCCTCCTGGCCGACGAATCGGGCCGCCCGGCCGATGGTGGCCTTGCCGGCCGACACCGCACGGGCCCGGGTTGCCTCGTCGGCCTCGAGGTTGAGGATCGCCAGGTAGACCGCGGCAGCCGACTGCTCCACCTCCATGAACATGTCGACCATCCGGTGTTGCAGAACTTGGAAGCTGCCGATGGGCTGCCCGAACTGCTGGCGCTGCTTGCAGTACTCGACGGTGTCCGCCAAGACTTTCCGCATGCAGCCCACCGCCTCGGAGCAGATCGCCGCGGCGCCCTCGTCCCGGGCCTGCGCCAATGACGGCCACGCACCGCCACGCTCGCCCAGCAGGGCGTCGGCGCCGAGCCGCAGATCGGTGAAGGTGATGTCGGCCGCGCTGCGGTCGTCGATGGTGCGATACGGATGCAGGGTGATTCCCGCGGCGTCGGCCTCGGTGAGGAACAGCGAGATTCCGTCTTCACCCTCGATGCGGGCGGTGATCAGCAGGTGCGTGGCCAGCGGTGCCGCCACAGCCATGATCTTCGAGCCGTTCAGCACCCAGCCGTCCCCATCGGGGCGCGCCAGGGTCTCCGCATCCTGCCACCGGTCGGCCGAACCCGGCTCCGCGGCGGCCAGGGCCACCACCGCGGTACCGGCGACCAGCTCCTTGAGCACGCCGGCTGCGACCGGGCTGCCGGAGCGGTGCAGCAGACCGCCGGCGACCACCACAGTGTCGACATAGGGCTCAATCACCAGCGCATGCCCGAGCGCCTCAGTGATGACCATGAGTTCGACTGCGCCGCCGCCAATTCCGTCGAACTCTTCGGGGAGTGTCGCGCCAAGGATGCCCAGTTCACCGGCGAAGGCGCGCCAGATCTCGGGCTGCCAGCCGGCTCCGGTCTTGGCCGCGGCGCGGCTCGTCTCGAGGTCGTAGCGCGCGGCGAGGAACTTGGTGATGCCGTCACGCAGCATCTGCTGCTCAGTGTTCACGTTGAAGTCCATTAGAGCCCCAATGCCGCCTTGGCCAGAATATTCCGCTGAATTTCGTTGCTACCGGCGTAGATCGAGCCGGCCCGGTCGTTGAAGTAGCGCAGGGGAGCCACCGCCTGCCACGGTTCGCCAGACGCATATCCGTCGGCGGGCGGCTGGTAGTCGGCGATCGGCCCTCCAGGCGCGGTGACATGCGGCTGATAGATGCGTCCGCGCGGTCCGGCCGCCTCCAACGCCAGCGCGGTCAGTTCCTGGCTCAACTCGGTGCCCAAGATCTTCAGCATCGACGACGACGCTCCGGGATTACGCCCCTCGGCGACGGCGGTGAGCACCTGGTATTCCAGGATCTCCAATACCTCGGCGCGAATCCGCGCGTCCGCCAGCTTGCGCATGAAGGCGTCGTCGTCGGCGAGCTTGCCACCGCGCGGTCCCGGCTGGTCCTTGGCCGCCGTGGCGATCTCCTCGGCCACCACCTGCAGGCCCGGGGCCACCGCGCCGCCGCCGCGCTCGAATTCGAGCAGGTACTTCGCGACGGTCCAGCCGCTGTCGATCTCTCCGATGACGTTGGTCTTGGGGACCCGCACCTCGTCGAAGAACACCTGGTTCTGGATCTCTTCCCCGGAGGTCATCACCAGCGGCCGGATCTCGATGCCGGGCGAGGTCATGTCGATCAGCACGAACGTGATGCCCTGCTGCTTCTTGGCGGTCCGGGAGGTCCGTACCAGGGCGAACATCCAGTTCGCCTCGCCGGCGTGGGTAGTCCAGATCTTGCTGCCGGTACAGACCAGGTCGTCACCGTCGACGGTGGCGGCCATCGACAAAGCGGCCAAGTCCGATCCGGCTTCCGGCTCGGAGTACCCCTGACAGAAGAACACCTCACCGGTGAGAATCCGGGGCAAGAAGTAGTCCTTCTGTGCGTCCGTTCCGTACCGGACGATGGCGTGCGCGACCATCCGGATTCCCATCGGCGACAACGACGGTGCACCGGCAAGCGTCGACTCGCGGCTGAAGATGTAGTGCTGGGTCAGGCTCCAATCACAGCCGCCGTGCTCCACCGGCCACGCGGGCGCCGCCCAACCCCGCTCATGCAGAATCGCCTGCCACGCCATGCTGGCCTCGTGATCGGCGTAGACGCTGGTCATCAGCCGACCCGCTCGACGCAGCTCCGGGGTCAGCTTTTGGTCGAGAAAATCCCGCACCTCCGCTTGAAACGCCCGGTCTTCCTCCGACCACCGCAGATCCATTAATCTCCCCTGCCGTATCGGCGGATAGACGCTTTTCCGCGAAGTCTAGCCGCCGTGCTGTCGGGCCCGACTCCCGCCGCCTCGGCTGATACGCGCGGGCTTGCCTAACGGATGCGCCCAGCGATGCCGTCCACCAACAACGCACGACCCTGCTCGGTGCCGTCGAGCATCCGGGTGATCCGCCTGACGATCTGCCACCGGCCGGGCGCGCCCGCCACCCGGCCGAGGTGAAAGTAGTTGGCGCCGCCGCGCGCGACGCGAAACTGGTTGCCTTGTTTGACCAGCAGCATCGAGTCACACACGGCGACCGCCTCGTCACCGGTCACGGTGACCACCGCCGGGCCCAGAAAATGCATACATCCGCGAGCGATCAGATCCTGGTGACCACGAGAGTGCACCATCGCCGCAATCTCCTCGCGGCCGTTCATCAAACAGTTCTCGACGTCGTAGACCCCATCGTGTTGCCACAACGCCGCAGTCGATTCGGAGTCGCCGGCGTCCACCAGCGGGCCGTAGGACGCGATCAGCCGCTCGATGGCGCGCTCGTCCTCGACCTGCTGCAGGCGCCGCTCCAGTTCGGCCAGCCGTTGCTCGATCATCGCCCGACCCGGGGCGACAGGTCGGCCAACTCCGCCAGTGCGATCAGCTGGTCACGGAAGTGCGCCGAAGAGCGCGCTGCGATCATACAACTGACATCGGTGGCACCGACGTCAGCGAGCCTGCCGATCCGATCGAGGGCCTGCTGCGGGGACCCGATCGGGTCCAGCGGCGGCGTCGACAGCACGACTGCGAAGCTGTCCGGGAGATCCACAGAGCCAAGGTGTTTCGTCAGCTCCTCAATACGCAGGCCGAACGGCGTCCAGCCGTCACCCAGGTCCACCGCCCGCCGAAGCGAACGGCGGGTGTGTCCGCCGACCCAGATCGGAACTCGCTGCTGTACCGCGCACGGCTGCACGACCATCGAGTCGAAGCTGTAGAAGGCGCCGTGATAGGCGGGGTGGGTGGTCGATAGCGACGCCCGCAACGCCTTCATTGCGTCATCAGCCCGGGCGCCGCGGTCATCCCACGCGCAGCCGAGCAGGTCGAACTCCTCACGCAGCGATCCGACCCCGACGCCGAGGGTCAGCCGGCCGCCGCTGAGCCGGTCGAGGGTCCCGTACCGTTTGGCGAGCTCCAGCGGATGGTGATAGCCCAGCACCACAACCGATGTCACCAACCTAATGGAGCGGGTGCGGGCGGCCAGAAACGAGAGCGTGGCCAACGGGTCCCAGTAGGTCGTCCCGCGACCGGCCGCGGCCTCGGCGGGCACCGCGACATGTTCCGAGCAAGTGAGGTAGGCGAAGCCGAGTTCATCCGCGGCCGCGGCGATCTGGCTGATGTCCTCGACGTTGCCGTCGGCTTCCCAGCTCGAGGCTGCGCCAGGGACCTGGATGACGACCGGTGTCGCCAAGCCAAGCCGCATCAGCGGGACCGAATCCGGGGACCGTTGTACCGCAAGGGCTCTACGCCTTTCGTTGCGCCGCGCGAGTGGGATAGCCTCATGGAGCTAAACTAGAATGAATTTTAGTTATGGAGGCGTCTCTTGTCTAGCGGTGGTCAACCCGGGTGGGTACAGCAGTACGGCCCCTGGGCTGTGGTCGCGGGCGGCTCGGAAGGCGTCGGCGCCGAGTTCGCGTTCCAGCTGGCCGACGCCGGCATCAATCTGGTCCTGGTCGCGCGCAAGCCAGACCCGCTGCGCGACACCGCCGATCGATGCAGGACACGTGGCGTGCGCGTCCGTGAGCTGGCCGTGGATCTGACTGCCGCGGATGCGGTCGCGCGGATCGGCGAGGCGACGTCGGATGTCGAGGTCGGGTTGCTGATCTACAACGCGGGCGCCAACACTCACAGCACACAGTTCCTCGACGGCGACCTGGCGGCCTTCGAGCGAGTGCTCGACCTGAACGTTCGGACGCCGCTGGCGCTGATCCACCACTTCGGGAAGCCGATGCGCATCCGGCGGCGCGGTGGCCTGCTGCTGGTCGGGTCACTGACCGGGTATCTCGGTTCAGCGCGGCAGACCGTATACGGGGGCGTGAAGGCGTTCAGCAGGATCTACGCCGAGGGCCTGTGGCTGGAGTTGCGCGACTACAACGTGCACGTCCTGGAGTTGGTGCTCGGTGTGACCAGGACGCCTGCGATGGCACGGGCCGGCCTCAACTTCGACCTGCCGGGGCTGCGCGTGTCCGATCCGGCCGATGTCGCCCGTGAAGGGCTCGAACAGCTTCCGCGGGGACCGGTGCACGTCATCTCGACCCACGCCGACAGTCCTGCGGTGCACGCCATCACAGATCGGGCCGAAGCTGTGCTCGCCTCGCATCGGCTGATGCAGAAGTTGCTCGCAACGGCCCCCCCGAGCTTCTGATGCCCCGCCCGCCGGTTGAGCGCGACGCCGCTGTTCCCACCACGGCCGCGCAACGGCAACGCTGCGAACGCATTCTTGCCACCGCGGCCCGGCTCGGTGCCCGCGACGGGCTGGAAGCCGTTCGGATGCAGGATGTGGCCGACCGGTCGGCGGTGTCGATCGCAACCCTCTACCGCTACTACCCCACCAAGCATCACCTGTTCAGCGCGTTGTTGTTGCACTACACTCGGACCGCCGGCCCGTCGCACCCGCCGACGGGCTGCCCGGCGGCCGACGTCACCGACCTCATGGTCGGCATCTGCCGTTCGATGCTCGCGCGGCCTCGGCTGGCTCGCGCAATGGTCATCTCGGTCAATGCCCGCCGGTCCGAGTCGCCGGCAACCGGGGACTTCAACCTGCGTGCCCGCATCTTGTCGGTGGCCGGGATCTCCCGGCCCGCACGGCGGGACACCCAGTTGGCGCTACTGGTCGAGCAGTGCGCCTACGGCATCTTGTCTTGGGCGGTGATGGGTGAGACGACGCCGGCGCAGGCCGAACGCGACATGCGGCGCGCCTGCGAGCTGCTGCTAGCGCCCTGGCGAGGTGATCCGCACGCCGGACCCGCGACGCTGCGTTGACAACGTGCCCGGGGATACGCCAGCGCTGGAGCGGGGCATTGCCACCGCCGTCCCGAGGATCCAGGCGAACAAGAATGCCGGCATCGCGGTGATCGAGTAGCCCTCCAGCGACAGCGGACCGCTGCGGAAGACGAACGTCAGGAGCAGCACCGGATGGACCACGGCGGCAGCCAGTGCCAGGTGACCGGTGTAGGCCGGCAACGCCTGGCGCGCATAGACCGCGATCACGAACGCGCCCAGCGCCACCACCAGGGGCATCCCCGACATCGCCAGCAGTCCGAACGTCAGGTCGTAAAGCAGTGACGCCGCGTCGGCACTGCGGCGCCGGTACAGCAGGAGGTCAAAGGCGGTGAAACCGCTGAGCAGCAGCGTCAGGCATCCGATGAAGCCGGCGGCGAAGCAGGTCGGAAGGATCGACTTCATGGGCAGCCGATCCCGTAGGTAGGCCCACACCGCGGCCCCGAAGACGAACCAGAGCGTGACGCCGATGGTGTTGAGCGCCATCGCCACAACCAACCGGTCGTGGTGAGCCATGGCCCACCGCGCCACGTCGACGGACTGCGTTCGGGTTTCCGGGAAAGACCAGATCGGGTAAGCCAGCAACGTGGCCGCGGGCAGAACGGCGCCCAGTATGCCGGACCACCGGGCCACCCGTGGCGCGTCCCAGGATGTGCCGATCACGAAAGTTCCCCCTGTGGTCGGGCGAGGTCCCATTGACCGAAGTCCGCGGCGAGGACGTCGTTGACATCCACATGCGCACCGTCGATGACGAAACCCGGCTCGGTCGCGGTGACGATTTCTCGTTGGAAGAGTACGGCTGCCGGTTCGCGGTCTCCGTGCGACCATGCCCGGGTCTGCCATGCCCACCGGTGACCCGGGCTGGTCGACTGTCCGATCACCCCATCGTTGATCGCCCAGGTGCATTGGCGCGCGCCGCCGTAGATGCCCGTGCGGTCAACGCCCAGGACGGAGTTGATCCCGCGAAACCATTGGAGCGCCAGCTTCCTCCATGTTGTGGCGTCGATGTCCTCGTCGACACTGAAGTAGATCGGCGCCGACGGGGGTCCCCCGGCCGCGGCATGCAGCCGCAGCGCCGTCTGCGCATCGGCCACGCCGCCGTCGTAACCCCGGGTGAAGTCCGACGGCGACTGTGTCCAGCCTGGTTTGCCGAACTGGTAGCAACTGGCGACCTGCAGGCCGGCGGCACGCAGCCCGTCGGCGTAGTCGCGGGTGACGGGTTTGAAGTCGAAGGTGGCGCCCGGACGGAGCTCGGAGACGTACACCATCGCCCCGTCGAATCCGGCGGCCTTGATCTGGTCGGGCGGCACCAGCCGGTGGGCGAAATCAACGACCTGCAGCCCGTTCGCACGGGACCTCGGTGCGCCGACCGTCGCCCCGAGGACGCCGGGCAGGGCCAGCGCCGGGGGAAGTAACGCGGCATACCTCAGCAGGTCGCGGCGCGAAGCGGAACGCGTCACAACTGGCAAGGGTACCGGGGAGACGTTCCTACAATGTGCTGATCACCGATTCGCCGAACTGGCCCAGTGCCTCGACCGTATGGCTGAGGCTGTCGCCGGGAACGGTGACCTGTACCCAGGTCACGCCGGCTTCGGCCAGCTGGCCCAGGCCGTCCAGGTAGGCGCCGGGATCGAAGTCGTCGTAGCCGGGACGGCCGCCGACGAGGTTCGAGAAACAGATGTCGATGGCGGCCCAGTCACGGCCGGCCCCGTCGCAGCGTCGTTTCAGGTCGTCGATGCCCGCGGTCAGGGCTTCGACCGAATTCATTTCGGCGGTGCGGGCGGTGCTGGCCAGGCCGGGCGACGCCGGGAACGGCGCCCAGCCCTGGCCCCGTGTCGCGACCCGTTGACGCGCTTTGCCGGTGTTTCCGCCGATCCAGATCGGCGGATGGGGGCTGCTGACCGGTCGCGGGTGCGCGGTGATCCCGCGGGCGCGAAAATGCCGGCCCTCGAATGAGACGTCGTCACCGGTCCAGATGGCTCGGATGACGTCCAGGCTCTCTTCGACCAGTCCGGCGCGCTCCTCGAAGTCCACCCCCAAAGCGGCGAATTCGCCCTTGAGGTAGCCCACACCGACGGCCAAGGTGAACCTTCCCCCCGACAACAGATCCAGGGTCGCACCCGATTTCGCCACCACGAACGGGTTGCGGTAGGGCAAGACAACGACGTTCGGGATGAACCGGATCGTTTCGGTATGCGCCGCGGCGAATCCCATCGCCACGAAGGGATCGAGACTGTCGTGGCCGCCGGCGTCGAGCCAGCGCTGTGTCGGTGCCGGGTGGTCGGTGAAACCCATGGCGTCAAACCCGGCGGCTTCGGCGGCCCGCGCAACGGCGCTCACCGCCTGCGGCGAAACCAGCTCCGGATGGCAGGGATGGGTGATGATCGGGTAGGTGAACGCGAACCGCATACGCCTCTCCTTCGCGTGGAGTTGCTAAGTGGTCGTCGGCCGTGGCGGGCCGAGGATGTAATCGCCACCGTCGGGATGGTGGTACCAGCCGCCCGCGGCGTGGGTTCCGCCGTCGACGTGAAGCGTCTGGCCGGTCACGTACGAACTCAGGTCGCCGGCCAGAAAGACCGCGGCCCCGGCCATCTCGTCGACATGACCGGGGCGGCCCATCGGAATCATGTGGGCCACGCCGGCCAGCATCTCTGCCGAGCCGACTCGTTCGATACCTTCGGTGAGCGTGAGGTCCGGGGCCAGGCAGTTGACCCGGATGCCGTGCGGCGCCAACTCCAGAGCCGCCGTTTTAGTCAGGTTGATGACACCCGCTTTCGCCGCCGCGTAGGCCGCATAGCCAGGCGCGGCACGGGTGCCTTCGATGCTGGCGACATTGATGATGCTGCCGGCCGCGCCGTGTTGGACCAGTGTTTGCGCGACGCGCTGCGTGCAGAGCAGGACCTGGGTGAGGTTGGACCGGATCAGGGTGTCCCAGCCCTTGGGTGCCGTCTCCAGCAACGGGGAGAAGAACACCCCGCCGGCATTGTTGACCAACACCGTCGGCAAGCCCACCGTGGCAAGGGTTTCCGCCATTGCCGCATCGACCTGGCCGGAGTCGCGGACATCGATTGCGCAGGCATGACCGCCGACCAGCTTTGCGGTCGCTTGGGCTGCTTCGGCGTCGCGTTCCCAGATCACCACCCGAGCGCCGAATTCCGCGAAGCCCTCGGCGATACCGCGGCCGATTCCCGAACCGCCGCCGGTGATGACCGCTACGCGTCCATCGAGTGTCGCCGTCTCTGCGCGCAGGACCACTACTGGTCCCCGGGTTTCTGCCGTCCCGGCAGCTCGGCTATCGGCCGGACGAGCACTTCTTGTGCGGTGCTGGCCACATGGCGGCCGGTGTCATCGACCATGGTGCCGTGCACCAGGGCGCGGTGTCCGGCCGTGGCGACGGTCTGCTGGGTGTAGAGGTGCCATCGATCGAACTGGACTGCACGGTGCAGCCACACGCTGTGGTCCAAGGTCAGGCCGGTGTGCGTGGCATGGTCGACCGGCTGCGGGTGGGCACGAAACGCGGTATCCACCAGCAGGTAGTCGCTGGCGTAGGCAAGCAGCACCGCGTGCAGCTGGTGATCGCCGTCGATTCCACGCGGCAACCGCATCCAATGGGCACGCGGACCCGGCGCTTGGGCGCCGCCCAGGAAGACCGGGGCTTCGGCGGTGCGAACTTCCAGCGGCGGGGGCCGTTCTATCCAGGTGTTCCCTCGCCCGGCCAGGTATGGCGGGGCGTGCTGCACCCAGTGCTGTAGCAGCGGAAGGGCTTCCGGTGCAGGCCCGGGCGGCGGCACGGGGTCGGCGTCTGTGCTGTCCGGGCTGGTGTCGAAGGACACCGTCGCCACCACGAGGGTGCGACCGCCCTGCTGGATGGTGACCTGCCGTGCCGACATGGTGCGCCCGTCGCGAGTGCGGTCAACGGCGATCTCCAGTGGTACGCCCGAGTCGCCGGGACGCAGAAACGACGCGTGAATGGAATGGGCGGTCAGCTCGGGGACCGTGGCCGCGGCCGCTGTCATCGCCTGGGCGATGAGCTGGCCGCCGAAGATCCGGCCGAACCGGCCGGCCTCGTTGTCCGCCCGGAATCGGTCCTCGCCCAGTGAGTGCAGCGTCAGCACCTGCTGCAGCCGGTCCAGCGCGTCGAGCGTGGCGCGTTCCAGTTGACTTCCCGACCCGAGCAGGGGACCGCCGTAGTCGGGGTGAGCGGAGACCTCGGACGCCGACGTCTGCACAAGTTCCTCCTCACCCGCTGTGGCCCGTCCGCGGCGGACTGCCGACACGGGTAGCCGGTGATGTGACTGCTAGCCCATTTAAGTAAATCCGGGCTACGTAGGTCAAGGGTGGAGCCCGAACCGCGCGCCGGCAACGACGCGCGCTCGGATCGACCGGGGGCACTTCCGAAGGTAGCAGGAACTCCATCCGGTGCGGGTTTCCGAATCGCCTCCCCGCCAATCCGTCCGGTCGTCCGGTTGCAGCCGTGACTTCGGGATGCATTGGCAATTATGACCGTTCACCTGTTCCGTTGCTTGGACATTCTCAGCAACAACCGATCGATGCGGAGAGGCAAACTTTCTGCGGACATGAATCCTGGTGCACACCAGTATTGTTCGCGAGACATATGCCATGTCAGGCGAACTCATCCGGTAGCGCAGACGTGCTCGTTCGAGTTGACGGCGGCCAGCGGTGATGCCACCATGGCCGCGAACGCACCTCGCTAGGTGAGGCGTCTGTACGGATACAGGCCACTGACCTCAAACGTCGAGAGACGCCCAGGGTCAGGACAGCTCTTCCCGGCTTAAGGGTTGAGCCCAAGTGGCTTTCGGCACATGACTGGATACGCCGTGCAGTGCCAAAACTCTGTCGAGAGGGGTGCCGTCCGGCCAACTCTGCGCTGGTTCGGTTAGCTCCGATGTGCTTACCACAACGGCATCCCCGTATGCCCTGGCCGCGAGGAGGTGAGAGCGACTTTGAGTCCGAGCGATAGTCCCTATCCGAGATCGACGACCATGTCGTTCGAATCCTGCCCCGGCGCCGCCTTCATCCTCTGAATCGGTTCGCCCTTACCGCATCAGCGCTGTCCGCGTCGTGGACGTGTGCTGCTTTGGCGCGCGACTGTTCTTGTGTGGCAGCGAAATTCGTCATGTCCTCTCGAAGGAGAGTCTCCGATGTCTTTTGTGTACGCACTGCCCGAAGATCTCATCGCGACAGCGGCCGATCTGCGCGGTGTCGGCGACACGGTATCCGCGCAAAGCGCCGCTGCCGCAGCGCCGACCACCGGCGTGATTCCCGCCGCCGCCGACGAGATTTCTGCACTGACCGCGGCGCAATTCGCGCGGCATGCACAGATGTACCAAGCGATCAGCAAGCGCGCCGCGGAGGTGCACGAGATGTTCGTCAAAACGCTGCTGCACAGCGCAGAGTCGTACGCAGTGACCGATACCGCAAACGTTATCTCCTTCTACTGAAAGGGTTTTGGCCAATGGACTACGGATCGATGCCACCAGAGATCAATTCGGCGCGCATGTACGCCGGAGCAGGATCAGGGCCGATGCTGGCGGCTGCGGCGTCATGGAATTTACTGTCCGCGGAATTGCGTTCAGCGGCAACGTCGTTCGAATGGCTGGTGGCGAGCCTGGGCAGTCAAGGCTGGTGGGGCCCATCTGCATCGGCGATGGCTGCGGCTGCCCAGCCTTACTTCGTGTGGTTGAGCGTGACCGCCGAGCAGGCTGAGCAGACCGCGGCACAGGCCTACGCCGCGGCCGAGGCGTATGCCGAGGCCCACGCTATGACGGTGCCCCCGGCTGCGATCGAGACCAACCGCGTGTTGTTGGCGTCATTGGTCAAGACCAACGCGCTGGGCCAGAACACACCGGCGATCGCAGCGACCGAAGCGCGCTACGGCCAGATGTGGGCGCAAGACGCGGTGGCGATGTATGGCTACGCCGCGGCTTCCGCCACCGCCACCCAACTGATCCCCTTTGCCAATGCGCCGGAAACCACCAATCGAGATGACGGCAGGCAGGCCGCGGGCGGTGTGGACCCCACCGATGCCCACACCCAGCTGCCCGATGCGCTACGGAGCCTCGCGTCGCCGGCGGAGGGCTCGCGTCCTACGGATCCGGACTGGCACTGGACGAAGTTCTTCGACGGCCTCTTCGACGGAACGTGGGGCCACGACGACGGGTCGGGTTTGAACATCAATGCCCAGCTGTGGAACACGATCGCCGCTACCGGCATTTTCGACCCCGGTGGCAACATCGAGGGGTTTTCCGGGTTAGCCACGCTCGGCTTTCTTGCGCGCGGCATGGATGGCGGCACGGCCGCCCTGGCCCGCGGCGGGGTCGGGTCCATGCCGGGCATGACCCTGGCGTCGACGGCCACTGGTGAGCTGGAGACCGCGGCCCGCGCTGCCGGTGGCAGCAGCTCCCCGGTGGCCGCGGGAGTGGGCCGGGCCACCCTGGTCGGCTCGTTGTCGACGCCCCCGAGCTGGGCGGCGGCCACCCCGACGGGACCTCCTACCGCTGGGATGGGTAGCGGCTGGACCGTCGCCCCGGAAAACCGGTCGATGACCGCGATGCCTCCCCCGATTCCTCCGGGCGGCGCCGGCCGCCACGGCAGCTATGGTCTGGGCACGCCGCGCTATGGCGTCAAGCTGACCGTCATGCCGCGGCCCGTCGGGGTCGGTTAGCCGGCGCGGTGTGCGCTCGAGTCGGCGATCTCCGGCGAGGTCGCCGGCGTGCCCTGATAAAGCCGTATCACGCTGATCACCACCACCAGGCCCATCATGAACCAGGTCATCTCAGCGGACGTCTCATAGATATCGGCCAGAGCAACGGGCACGCCCTGGATGGTCGTGGTGGCATCGCCGGCGCGCAGCAGCCCGAGATTCACCTGCAGGCCCAAACCGAACCAGATGATGGACGGCATCAACAAAGCCGATCGGGTCGAGGTTGCGGGGTCGCGTCCCCACCGTCGTTCGATCAAGGCAAAGGTCTGAAACAGCACCCACCCGGTGATCAGCCAGCCGATGTAGTTGCTCAACGGGACACCCAGGACCCCACTCGGTGATCGGTAGGCGAACATGTGACGCACGTAGGCGCCGATCGGATCGATCACCAGGTCATAGCCACCGACGATGAGGGTGGCCACGACGGGTGTCACCACAACGGACAGTCGCCGATTGTGGATCTCGCCCACAATCACCCGGGCCAGAATCCACGCCAACCAGGCCAGAATCACCCACGCCGCCACGACAACCACCGGAACGTCGAACGCGCGAGGCCCTTCCGCGTAATGGACGTAGAAGCCGAACGGGAAGCCGGTCGCAATACTGCACGCCTCCAGGCCGAGACCCACCGTCACGGCCGTGGCGAAGTAGGCGACGGCTCCGGCGGGTTTATAGAGCGTCAACGTATGGAGCACCACGAACGCCGCCAATGCGGCACCCGAGATTGCTTCGGCTACAGCGGATATCGATCCGGCACTCAATGCCGTCGTTACCATCGCGGCGATGTAGATAGCAACGAGGCACCAGCCCGCAACCACGAGCGGGGCTCTAGGGGCGCGCGGAGTCGTCGGCGATGATGTGCTGGTGACGGGCGTCGACACGCACCGAATCGTAGCCGTCGGCGACTCGTTCTCCGGGCAAAGCAAGGATGTTCGGGGAAAAGCATTCAGGGTTCCCGGCGCGGGCGACACAGTTAACAGCTGCCACATTGTTAACATCGGCCCGTGCCTGACTCGCCGCGGACTTCCCACCCTCGGAACCACGTTTCCCGACGGGACGCGCTGCGGTACGCATCCGCCGCAGCGCTCACCGGGCTGGGCGCGGCGTCGGCCGGTGCACCGACGGCTTCGGCTGCGGCTCCCACGCTGATCGACTACGCCATGCGTCAGATTCCCGCGCAGGACATCCGTGCCGCGGGCCATGCCGGCGTCATCAACTACGTGTCGACGTCGCGGCCCGGCTCCAACTTCGGCGCCAAGCCGATCACCCGGCCCTACGCCGAGTCACTGACCGCCGCGGGACTGGTGATCGTCAGCAACTTCCAGTACGGCAAGCCCGGCGGGACGGCCCCGTCGGACTTCACCCGGGGCTACCCCGGCGGGGTTGCCGACGCACGCACCGCCTGGCAGATACACACCGCCGCCGGCGGGGGCCAAAGCGCGCCGGTCTTCTTCAGCGTCGACGACGACATCGACCGCAACACCTGGAACACCGTGGCACTGCAGTGGTTTCGCGGAATCAACTCGGTACTGGGAGTGCAGCGAACCGGCGTCTACGGGGGCGTGAACGTGTGCCAGTGGGCGGCCGCCGACGGTGTCATCGGAGTCTCACGCACACCCGGTAAGCGGTGGGCCTGGCAGACCCGATCCTGGTCACGTGGTCAGGTCGATCCCGGGGCAGTGCTCTACCAGCGCATTGTGAGTACCGCCTCGAACCCGGGGCCCATCGTCGGTGGGATAGAAGTCGACGTCAACGACGTCCTGGCCCAGGACTGCGGCCAGTGGAATCTACATCCGTGAGGTCGTGCGACCGATCAGGACCCGCTGGCCCAGAAGAGTGCCAGGGTAAGCAGCACGACACACGCGAGGCACGTGTAGACGCCCAGAGATGCTGACGCCATGAGTGGGCTCCTGTCTGCGAAGACTTGGTCGGTCTCGATTCGTTGACGGCCGATCTACGTCCAGCTGCGTAGCTGGACGGCCGTGCCGCGATCGCCACTAAGTTAGCCGTCCACCTCGGCCGCAGTCAACAAACGCTCCAGAGCCCCCGGGGGCGCCAAGGACTACGCGGTTTCCAGGGTGCGCAGACCGACGCTGTCGCGCGATTCTCGATCCGAACGATCCGGGCAGGCGCAGACCGACGATCAAGGAGACGCAGATGAGCTTGAACACCGCCGTACGTGCTGAGAGTCACGAGCCGAACGATCTGGTTCCATCGCGATACGCGGTACAGGTCGGCGACATCGAGGTGCTGGTGATCAGTGACGGCGTGCTGCCGATCAACGCCGCGACCATGGCCACCAACGTCGACTCGTCCCGCCTGGCGGGCTGGCTCGACGACATGTTCCTGCCGCCTGACGTCATCGACTGGCCGTTGAACGTGGTCGTGGTGCGCTCCGGTGACCGGACCATCCTCGTCGACGCCGGCCTCGGGATGGAGTTTCCGGACTTTCCGCGTGCAGGCCAGGCAGTCCGTCGGCTGGAGGCCGCCGGCATCGATCTGTCTGCCATCACCGACGTGGTGCTGACCCACCTACACATGGACCACGTAGGGGGACTGCTCACCGACGGGGTCAACGCGCGACTGCGTCCGGACCTGCGGATCCACGTCGCGGCCGCGGAAGCCGAGTTCTGGGAGGCGCCCGACTTTTCCGGGACCAACATGCCGGCTCCGGTTCCGGACGCGCTGCGATCGATCGCCTCGCGGTTCTTGGACGAATACCGTAACCACCTGGTCCCCTTCGAGAAGTCCTACGAGGTTGCCCCCGGCGTGCTCGCCACACGTACCGGCGGGCACACCCCCGGCCACAGCGTGGTCCGGCTAGCATCCGGTGATCACCGACTTACCTTCGCCGGCGACGCCATATTCCAGGTCGGATTCGACAACCCCCAGTGGCACAACGGATTCGAACACGACCCGGAGCAGTCGATCGAGGTCCGGGTCGGCCTGCTGCAGGAGCTGGCATCGACCGGCGAAGCGCTGGTGGCCACTCACCTCCCGTTCCCGTCGGTGTGCCACGTGGCCGCCGCCGGCAACGCCTTTCGGTGCGTACCGGCGGTGTGGGATTACTGAGCTGTGCTCGCTGACTGCCGAAACCCGGCCAGCTCCCAGTCCTCGTCGGCGATCAGGTTTCGCCAGTCGACCGGCAGCGAGTCCAGCGCGTCCTCGATGCAGAACCACACCGACTCCAGCGGCGAGGCACCCGGGGCGGCGGCCGTAATCCGGCTCTCCACATCGTAGTTCGGGGCGTGCGGTGCGTCACTGAACGGTGCGAGCGCGTTGATCGCGTCCATGACGTAACGCCGCAGCTCGGCGTAGGGACGACCGCGCAGCTCTTCGGGCAGAATCGGCCTGCCAAAGATGTAGTCCTGCGCGGCATGGCCGTAGGGAACTTCGAGCTTGTGCGGCAACGGCTCCTCGGGCAGGCCGCCCGCGAAGTACACCGGCACGATCGGCATCGCCATCTCGATCGCCATGTCCAGCAGTGTCGACGTCAGCCTCTCCACCCGCTGACTCGAGCTCACACTGCGGGTCCCGTCGGCGTGCACCATGACCGACACCCCCAGCGCCGCGGTCTCCCGCTTGAGTTCGTCGACCAGACCGAAGAACTCCTGGGGCTGCTGCTGGTCGAAGTAGCGGAGATGGCCCAACTGTTTGCCCGCCGCCGCGTCGATCATCTGCAGCAGATTGCCGACCCAGCCGGTCTCGTGTTTGGCGTGGCCGATAGTGACGACTTTCGTGCCGGTCAGCCACGATCCGATGGTGGTGCCCAGCAGTGATTCGACCTGCACCTGGTGGTTGGCCAGCAGCAACACCGGCCGGCCGTGCACGGCCGCCATCGCGGCCGGATCGGTGACCACCACGTGGCGTACATAGCGCGACAGCACCGCTCCCAGGGCCAACTCGCCGAACCAGCCGTCCGGCATGCCGGCGCTCTCGGTCCACCAGGCTCGGACCGGCTCCCAGTCGGTTGCCGCTGACGCGCTCGCACGGCACGCACCCGGCCCGAGCTTCTCGACGTCGACCGTGATGCGCTCCAGCGGCAGCGCGGGGCAGCTCACCTTTCCGTCGATGACCTGAACCTGAGCGGGGTGGACCGCATTGTGGACTGCGTCCGCGACCGCTTCCTTGGTCACGATGTCGACCATCAGCGAATCGCCTTGGCTGTCGGTGCCGTACACGGCCTGCAGAGTGCCTTTGAACCAGTCGAGGGTTGCCATCCGGGCGGTGTCGAGCTCCAGTACGCCGCGCCCGAGTCGTTCGCTCAGCGACAGTCCCGGGACCGCCTGCCGGTCACCCATGAAGGCGCGTCGTTCGGGCCCGCCGACCTCGGCCAGCGGTCCCTTGCTCAGCAGGAACTCGGCCATCCGGATACGGGCCCAGGGTTTTCCGGCGACGCTGAGCCACAGGTCGAAGGTCGGCATACGGCGTTCGTCGTCGTCGAAGCCCACGAATCGGGCTTCGACATCCACGGTTCCGGCCACCGGGGTGTCGGAGTAGAACCGGGCCGAGAGGATGCGGCGCGGGAACCCGACGTCGGGGTCGCTGGCATCGGCATACGATGCCGGATCGGCGGTGTCGGTGGTCCACACGCTCATCGCGGTGTGCGGTACGACATGCAGCGCGCCGTCCAACAGCCCCGGCTGCAGTTCGCCGACCGGAACGGCGCAGCGCTCGATCGCGAGCGTTCCGGTCGAGCCGTTGCGGCCGATACGGGCACCCTCGGTCAGGGTCGCGAACGCCGGGCCGTGAAAAACCGTTCCGTCATAGGGATCGGCGTAGGGCACCGCACCTTCCAGCGGGGCGGGCGGCTCGGGTTCACCGCTGTACTGTGCGGCGGTGACGACAACGGCGTGCGCGTGAATTTCCCAGCGGGACAACTCTGCTCGCGGCGCATCACGCCAGACTTCGAGGCGGCCCCGAAAATGTCCGGCCTCCGGCGTCTGCTCCAGCACGACCCGCAGCTGCTTCGGGGCGTCGACCACGACCCAGCGAACCATCTGGACATCGGTGATCTCGACGACCTTGGCTCCGCCTGAGGCACCGGCCGCCGCCTGGGCGAACAGGTCCATGACCGACATCATCGGCAGCGACGGGATCACGTACGTGGGGCAGTGATCGACGACCCAGGAGTCGTTGACCGGATCGAGCGTGACTTCCATCGTGGTGGTCGCGGGCGCGGTGTTCTGCACCGCGGCAGCAGTTTCCGCCGACGGCAGCGATGCCGGAGCGGCTGCACCCGCCGCGCTCCCCGGTACCGCTGCCGATGTGGTGATGGCCCCGGCAGCTGCCGGCGACAGCCGCTCCTCCGGGCCTGCCACGATGCGCATGCCCAGGTTGCTGGCGGTGTAGATGCGCTTGTCGTCCACCCACAGCGATGCCTCGGCCACCGCGAGGATGCCGGCGTCCTCGCGGACGATCCGGGTGATCTCCACCTGTGCGGTGATCTGCTTGTTGGTGGGGATGATCTGGCCGCGGTACCGCCAGGTCATGGCGTCGTGCAGGGCGGCCGGCTCGAAGCGGGCCGACGGTCCGGCTTCCTTGCCGAGTCCGAGGTCGAGCATCCCGAACTGCAGGAGCTGCAAAAGCATCTCGATGCCCAGGGACCCCGGTTGGACCGGGTCGCCGAAGAAGTGCGCCTTGAAGTACCACTCGCCGGGGTTGACGTCTTTAACGCCGCGCCATTGGCCCAGGCCGGCGGCGCCTCCGGTGGGCCAGCGGCCGGTGACCCGATCGACCATCAACAGCATCGGGTCTGCCAACCGCGCTCCCGCCCCGAAGAACTCGGCGGGCTGAGTGGTCAAGTCGACCAGCGGAGCGCCGGAGGGCTGCGCCAGAGAGGCGCGTTGCGAGTCGCTGACCGGGAGACCGACCTGGTTTTGCAGCGCTTCGCGTTTGAAGTAGCCGAACACGGTGTCGAAGGTGTAGACCGGTCCCTCGTCGGCCACGATCTCCCCGTCGAAGCCGACGATGATGGTTCCCGCGGCCTTGGCGAGGCTCTTCAGCTTCACCTTGATGCGCAGTGTTCCCGTCGCCGGGGTCACCTCCCGGTGTTGAGTTCCGGTCCCGTCCAGGTTGCGGAAGAACAGGTCCGCGTCGCCGTCCAGCGGGCAGCCGACGTAGCTGGCCAGCCAGCCGCAGGGCTGCAGCGCGACCTCCATGAGCACCGCGTTGGGCATCGTCTCGTGACCACCGGCGGCACCGTTCTCGGCGAAATACCAGGCATCGGCGGGCACGTCGTACTCCACGACGACTTCGGCGCCGGCCTTCATCACGCCGGTCTCGCCGGCCAGTTCGGTGACCCGGGACATGAAGTGATACGGCGGGCCCGGCAGCCGGGCCGCCTTGCGGGGAGAGTCGAACTTCTCGAACAACGGTCCGAACGCCATGGACGGCTTGGCGATCGCACTGGCGAGCATCGCCTGGTAGTCATAGCGGAACCCGTTGACTTCGGCGACCGCTTTGGGCTCGACGTAGCCTTCGAGTTCCTTGGCGCCGAGGTCCATCGGCCAGCCCGGTGACAGCTTCAGGCCCATCCGCTCGCAGTGGAAGGCGGGCAGCCCGTCGACGGTGCACAGCAGGTCGGCGAACAGTGTCGGCTCGGGTCCGGCGATCACCTCGCGGACGAACACTTCGTAGACCACCTCGCGCGACTGCGGGGTGACCTGGCCCCGGCAGCGCAGCTTGTAGGTCTCGAAGGGAACCGGTTCGAAGCGCCAGCCGTCGCAGTCGAGTGTCATGCCCAGGGCGGTCATGTAGATCGCCATGGTCTGCATGGTCGCCTCATACATCAGCGTGCCCGGCATGCAGGGATCGTTCTTGAAATGGCCGGCGAAGAAGCAGTTCTCCTGCGTCACGGGCGCGACGGCCCGCAGATATCCGCGGCCCCACGGCCCACCGGTGAAGTCCAGATCCGTCACTTCGTCGACGAAGAGCATGTCGCCGGCGTGGATGCTGGGGGTGCGAGTGTGGCTGCCGGCGCGCTCGAATCCCTCGCCGAACGTACGCCAGATCTCACCGGACGCCATCGCCTCCAGGTCGGCGCGCTGCAGCGAGGTGCGCGACGTCTGGGCGGGCGTCTGCTCCATCGGTCCGCTGACGGCCTGTTCCTCAGGCCGCCACAACACCCCGCCGGATGCCGCCAGCTCCTCGTCGGTGAAGAAACCGGCCTGGCCGTTGCGCATCGACATCCGCTCGACACCGTCGATCGTGCAGTCGTAGTGGAAGAAGAACAGCCGCACATCGCCTTGCCGGGCGTGGCCGTCCACGTGGATGTCGAAGCGCAGGGTGTCGCCGATCTCGGGCAACCCACCCAGGTAGGTGACCTCGCAGCCGAGCAACCGATAGACCCGCTCGCTCTTGTTGAGCAGATCCGCGCCCATCCAGGAGATGAGCATCAGGTCGGCCTGCCCGCTTTCGATCATGATGCCGGCGGGCATCCGGCCCTGCTGGAGCCACCAGGAGTCGGCGGTGACATCGGTTTCGGTCCACAGCGTTCCGGTGCCGTGCCGAGCCGGCTCGGCGTCGATGCCCAACAGCCGATCCGCCAGCAGCAGTGGCGGTTCGGGCATCCGGACCTGGCGCGGATATTGGTCCTGCTCGGCGAAGGCCGGGCCGAAGATCTCGGAGATGTTCCCCGAGGAGTGCACGCGCAACCCGTCCTTGTCGAGCTTGAGGCCCACCGGCTCACGCTTCACCGTCGGGGTCGGGACCACCTTGTCGGCAGGTTTGACCGGCTGGATCGCCCGGCTTGCGCCGGCGGGTGCGGTGGCGGGCGTCGCGGGGGCAGCGTCGGCCGCAGTCGGCTGCGGTTCCGGTAGCGCCGGTGTCGCCGCGGCGACACCCAGCGGCAGCCGGGCCAGCGACTCCGCGACCGTTGCCAAAGCCGGAGGCATCGGGAGTTGTATCGGCATGAATTGCTCCAGTTGATCAGGGGGGTTCGTTCCTGGGGCCGGGACGCGTGGGGGCAGGTGGACCGCGGGCAGGTGCGCGGGGAAGTTGAGCCGGATGGGTTTCCCGGCACCGTTGGCTGCTGCCGGCGCCGTCAAGGCCGCGGCCTCCGGCCCGGTTGCCGAGGACACCAGCGTGATGTGTTGTCGCTGGCCGGCCAGTCCGGTGAGTTCGACGGCGATGCGCCGTTGCGCGGATGTCCAGGGCTCGCCGTCGGGCCACACTCCGAGGGCTGCATAGAGCACGCCGGCGGCCACATGCAGCAGTCCCGAGGCGGCGTGCGCGTGACCCAACAACGCCGACAGGCTCACCGCACCGGGAACGGTGCCCAGGTGCAGACATTCGGCGTCGACCGGCTGATCGGGCAGCAGGGTTGCGTACACCGGGTCGCCGTCACGGCGCGCGTCGGCGGCGCGCTTGAGCACCAGGACGACGGCGGCGTCTGCGGGTGTCTGCTCATCGGGGTGCAGTAGGGCGCGCGCCGCCGCCTGATGCACGGGTTCGCAGCTGAGATCCACCGCCCCGACCACGGCCGCGTCGACCTCTCCGCGGCGTAACGCCCGCGCGGCCATCTCCAGGGCGGTGGTGCCCGAGAGCTGTTCGCGCGACACCGTGAAACTGGGCCCACGTAAATCGAATTGGCTGTTCAGTCGGTTCGCGACGATGTTGGGCATGGCTCCCACGACCCCCGCGGCGGTCCACCCCGCGACGACATCGTCGCGAGCGGCGGCGAGCCGGCCGGGGTCGTCGAATTCATCGGCCAGCCGCCAGCGCTGGCCGAACCGGTTGACTTCGGCGTCGCAGCCCATGCCGACGACGACGCTGGTGGTGTCCGGCGGCAGGCTCTTGATCAACTCGCCGATGCCCAGGGCCGCACCGAGCAACGCCAGTTGTTGGGGCTGGGTCTGTTTGAGATCGGCCGGTGGGAAGCGGGTCTGGGTCAGATCCAGGCAGACCTCGTCCATGCGTGCGCCGCGGGCTCCGTCGGCCAGGCCGGTGGGTATCGGCTGACATGTCTTCAAGTGCTCGGCGACGGAGGCGGTTCCGTGACCGTCGCCGATCAGGAGGCTCAGGCCGACGATCGCGATCTCCTGCTCGGCCCGGGGCGCGGCGACCGGAGGAGCCGGCGTGGGACCGGGTCCCTCGACCCATTCTTCGAGCAGCAGGTGGGCGTTGTTTCCGCCGAAGCCGAAGTTGTTGACCGCGGCGCGACGCGGCCCGTCGGTGTCCCAGGGCTCGGCCTCAGTGAGCAACCGGAACGGCGAGTCGGCGATGAACGGGAGCGGATCTTCGGCGTGCAGGGTCGGGGGACGTATCCCGGCACGCATCGCGGCCAGTACTTTGATGGCTCCCGCCGCGCCGGATGCCGTGATCGAGTGGCCCAGATTGGATTTCAGTGAACCGATGGGCACGTCGGTCATGCCGGTGAAGATGCGCGCCATGCTCATCAGTTCGGTCAGGTCACCGCGCGATGTCCCGGTGGCGTGGCATTCGATGAGGGAGATGTCGCGCGGCTCGAGTCCGGCCATCTCGTAGGCCAGGCGCATCGCGCGTTCTTGGCCGTCTTGGGAGGGCACCAGAAACCCATGTCCCCGACCGTCGTTGCTCAAGCCGACGCCCCGGATGACGCCCAGAATGGAGTCGCCGTCGACGATCGCGTCGTCAAGCCGCCGCAGCACCAGGATGGCGGCGCCCTCGGCGGGGACCAGGCCGTCGGCGCCGTTGTTGAACGGTCGTGACCTCCCCGTTCGGCTCAGGGCCTGTAAGGCGGTGAAGCCGACGTGCAGCAGCAGATCACTGGCGCCGTTGATGCCGCCGGCGAACATCACGTCGGCGGTGCGGTCGTGTAGCCGATCGCAGGCCAGCTTGATGGCATACAGCGACGAGGCGCAGGCGGCGTCGAGGGCCGCGGCTCCGCCAGTCAGGCCCAATGCCTGCGCGATCAGGTGAGCCGGCAGGCCGGACATGAAGCGGTTGCGCCAGTCGACTCCGGGTTCTTCTCCCCGCCAGACTGATTCGGCGAGGTCGGTCATCTTCTTGGTCGGATAGCTCAGGTTGCCCAGGACGATCCCGGCGGAACCCGGCACCTCACCTGCCCGCCATCCCGCACTGTCCAGGGCTTGTCTGGCCGCCTCGATTCCCCACCGGTAGAGCGGGTCGAGTCCGGCCAGGTCGTCGGCGTCGAGGAACAGTCCGCGCGGATCGAAAAGGTCGTCGAACCCGCGGACGTAGCCGCCGCGGTCCGACCAGGTGTGGTCGAGTTCGGGCACGTCCGCCGGGGCGCACAGGACGCGCTCCGGGGATACCCCCCAGTAATCCGGCCCGGGTGAGCCCAATGCGTCGCGGCCGTCGTGCACCGTTGTCCAGAGCTCACCCGCGTTCAGTCCCCCGGGCAGGACACACCCCTGCCCGACGATCGCGATCGGATCAAACTTCACTTCGAATCAGCCGCCGTCGATTCAGCCGCCGTAGGGATACAACTCGAGTCGTTTGAGACTGATCACCAGCTGGTTGTCGGCGTCGACCAGGTCAAGATCGCAGACGGCACGGCTGGTCTTGGCGTCCCCACCGGTGAGCACGCATCGCAGGCCGGCACCCAGCGCGCCGGACCGGTAGCGGACGATCTCGCCCACCCGCAGCGGAAGGACATTGCGGCCGAGCAGTTCGTAGCTCCAGACCAGTGCCGCCTGCAGGCATCCGTCGACGGCGGCCGGGTCGGTCGCCCAGCCCTCCCCCGCCCAGCCCACGGACGTCAATCCGGACAGATACGCCGTCGCGGTGGTCTCGGCGCAGTCCATGCCGTCGAGCACCCGGAATGCGGCTCCGTGGAACAGTGCCCCACCGGTGTAGCAGGCTTCGCGGTCGATCCTGCGACCGTCCGACGCCGGGGCCGGGGCGCCCGGGACCACCGGTGCACCCGAACGCATCTCGAGTTTGGCCGAGTAGTACACGGTCGAGCCCTCGATGTCGGAGAGCGTCACGGTCAGCAGTTCGGGCCGATCGTCGACGGGCACACACCGCACGATCAGGGGATTGCCGTGCCTTTCGAACTCGTAGAGCGTCACACCACGCAGCACCTTGAGGTCGAGCACCCGATCCACGTGGTGGCCGGGCCGGCATGCCTCAGCCATCCGGATGAACCATTCGAGCGCCTGCACCACGGGCAACACGACATTGCCCTGGACCCGGTGGTCGAGCAGGTAGGGCTGCTGCGTCACGTGGGCGAGCACCCGCGCGACCCTGCCTTCCGGCGGGATCGGATGCGTGGGCAGCCCTGCCAGTACGCCGTCGCCGAGAGTCACCTCGGAGCTTCCGCTCTCGCCGTCGAGGACGTCGGCGACAAACGCGCGCGCGCCGTCGGCGAGTGGGATCAGCGAGATGCCGCGGGACTCGAACATCGCCTTGAGGCCCGGGGTCACCATGCCGGAATCCCAAGGGCCCCAACCCAGTGCCCGCACCAGACAGGACGGTCCGCGCCGGGCCTGCTCCGCCAAGGCCACCTTGTTGAGGATTTCATTGGCCATGGCGTAGTCGCTTTGGCCGACGTTTCCGCTGCGCGCGGCCACCGACGAGAAGAGGCAGATCACCTTGAGCGCATCGTTGGCTGTGGCATCCAGCAGCGCGCACGCGCCGCCGACCTTGGTCTCGAAGACCCGGTCGAACCCGTCGAGGGTCTTCTTGTGCAGCGGCGCATCGGCGAGCACGCCGGCACCGTGCACCAGGCCGGTGATGGGACCGAATTCGCTTCGCACACTGTCCAGCAGCGCGCTCAGCTGCGCGGCGTCACGGACGTCGGCAGCGGCGTAGCGGACGCGGGAACCGGCCGCGGTCAGCGCGGCCAGAGTGGCCCGCACCTCGCGGTCGGCCAGGATGCGCTGCGCCTGTTGCTCCAACTGCTTGGGTGTGACCTTGAGTCCTTGCGCCGCAGCGCTGGCAAGCAGCGCCCGCTTGAGCTCCGCATCGGTGGTCAAGCCCTGGGCTTCCGGCGGTTCGTCGCTGAGTTCGGTGCGCCCGATCAACACGAACGCCGCCTGGGTCTGCTGCGCCAGGGCGATCACCGAACCGGCGGTCACCCCGCGGGCGCCACCCGAGACCACAATGACGTCCTGCCGGCCGATGCGGTGCGTGCGGGTGCTCACCTGCTGCTCGTCCGCGACGACCGTGGTTCGCCCGTGTGGACTACCGAGGCCCACTTCGAGCTCCACCCCGCCGGCTAGGACTTCGTCGGCGATCTGCTCGGCGACGACCAGCGGGGAACGATGTCCGACGGCGATATCGATCGCCTTGACCTGCGCACTGGTCCATTCCTGCGCAGCAGTTTTGGCCAGCGCACCGATCCCGCCCGACCAGGCCCGCAGGCCGGGGTCGGTGAGCAGACCGAAGGTGCCGCCGGTGTCTTGAACGGTGACGAAGACGCCACCATGTTCCGCGAATTGGGCTGCGACGGACTGCGCGTCGGCGAAGAGCACCCGGTTGACGGCAAGCGCCTCGTCACGAGTGGCGATTTGCCGCAGGCCGCCGAGATGGATGATCGCCTCGGCGTCGGCACTGGGTCGGGCCACGATCGCCGCGCGAATGCCGTGTGTGCGCAGAATTGCGGCCAGGGCCTCGGCCGTTTCAGTCAGCCCGTCCTGGACTGCCTCGGCCGTCACGATCTCGACGGTCCTGGCGGCATACAGACCGGGCATCCCCATCCCGCTCACCGGAGCGGCGGTGGCGCGTACCGCGTAGCGCGCCACCTCCGCTCCGGTTAACTCAAAAGGGGCGCGATCACCTGCCGGCAATCCGTTGGGCGCCACCAGATCCGGTGGTGGTGAACCTATCAATGACTGCAGGTAGTCGACGATCTCCTGCAACGTCACCAACGCCGCCATCGTCGCCGTCTCCACCTCAGGCAACGACGGAACCCGATCCTGCACCGCCGACAAGATCTCCACCCGCTTGATCGAGTCGATCCCCAGATCCGCCTCAAGCGCCATCGACAGATCCAGCATCTCCACCGGATAACCGGTCTTGTCGGCGACCACCGCCAACATGTCCCCCACCAGATCCACCCCCGCCGCGGCCGGAGCCGGCGCGGCGGCCGGTGCGGCAGCTACCGGGGCCGGCGCGGGCGCGGCCGCAGCAGGCGCAGTCGCCGCAGCAGGCGCAGTCGCCGGGCCCATCAACGACTGCAGGTAGTCGACGATCTCCTGCAACGTCACCAACGCCGCCATCGTCGCCGTCTCCACCTCAGGCAACGACGGAACCCGATCCTGCACCGCCGACAGAATCTCCACCCGCTTGATCGAGTCGATCCCCAGATCCGCCTCAAGCGCCATCGACAGATCCAGCATCTCCACCGGATAACCGGTCTTGTCGGCGACCACCGCCAACATGTCCCCCACCAGATCCACCCCCGCCGCGGCCGGAGCCGGCGCGGCGGCCGGTGCGGCAGCTACCGGGGCCGGCGCCGGCGCGGGCGCAGCAGGCGCAGCGGGCGCAGCAGGCGCAGCCGCCGGGCCCATCAACGACTGCAGGTAGTCGACGATCTCCTGCAACGTCACCAACGCCGCCATCGTCGCCGTCTCCACCTCAGGCAACGACGGAACCCGATCCTGCACCGCCGACAGAATCTCCACCCGCTTGATCGAGTCGATCCCAGATCCGCCTCAAGCGCCATCGACAGATCCAGCATCTCCACCGGATAACCGGTCTTGTCGGCGACCACCGCCAACATGTCCCCCACCAGATCCACCCCCGCCGCGGCCGGGGCCGGGGCCGGGGCCGGCGCAACGGCTACCGCAGCGGCCGGCGCGGGCGCGGCCGGCGCGGGCGCTACAGCCACCGCAACCGGAGCGGCAGCAACAGGAGCCGGCGCGGGCGGCGCGGGCATCGTCGCGACAGCAGCAGGAGCGGCCACCGGCGTCGGGGCTGCGGGTACCGGCGCGGGCGGGGCGCTGACCGGGGCCGGCGGAGCCGCAGGCGGCGCGGGCATGGCCGGCGGAGCCGCAGGCGGCGCGGGCATGGCCGGCGCTGGCGGCGGGGCCACCGGCGGAGCCGGAGTGGCCGCCACGCCATACGAGGCTACGGGCTGAGCCGGCACCACCGTGGTTGCGGCGGGAAAGGCCAACTGGGTGACCGGCATCGGCGTCATCCCGGTGCTGGAGACCAGGGTCTGCAGCAGGCCCTGCAGGTGGGCGATGGTCTGCTGCATGCTGCCCAGCGCACCGACCATGTGCGTCACCATCTCGGCGCCGGGACCCGACATCAGTGGCGATGTCACCACCGGGACGGCGGCGGGCTGAACCGGCACCGGGACGTGCGCCGGGACGTGCGCCGGCGACCCGTTCGTCGCGGGAACGTTTGGATGAGCTGCTGTCATTGTGGGCTCCGATACGGTCGCGTGGCCGTTGTGGTCACTGCGGGGGGTGGATGTCTCAAATTCTTCAGCGGGCCGCTGTAGCGGCTCGTCGTTGAGGTCTGGACGGCCGAAGTTGGTGCCGCTGAGCTTCATCGTCAGCTTGGGCGCCGGACGGGCTCGCGGGTCGTCACCGTGGCGGTAGTCGGCCCACAGGGCTTCGAAGTTCATCGGAACGCCGGCGGCCACCAGCTGGGCCAGACCCATCCACAGCGACCGAATCCCATTCCTGCCCTTGGCATCGAGGGAGACCGCGACGTGGTCCTGGCCGGTCAGGCACTTGCCGACCAGGTTGGAGAGCACGCTGCCGGGCCCGACCTCGACAAAAGTCCGGGCGCCGGCCGACCACATCGCCTGAACCTGCTCGACGAACCGCACGGGTTGCGCGATCTGGTTAGCCAGCGTGGCCTGCATCTGCTCGGCGCTGCCGACGTACGGCTGAGCCGTTGCGTTGGCGTAGACGGGCACCTGCGGCACGCCGAACGGAATGCCCGCCAGATACGAGGCGAACGGAGCCGCTGCCGAACTGACAATCTCGGAGTGGAAGGCGGTGGCGACATCGAGGAGTCGCGCATTCATACCCGCAGCGCTGAACCGCTGCGCGGCGTCGGCGATCGCCGCACTGTCGCCCGAGAGCACAACCTGGTTGGGGGCGTTGTGGTTAGCAATGACCACCGACAGGCCCCACTCGCCAAGCAGCCTGCCGACCTGCTCGGCGGGGGCGGTCACGGCGCACATCGCTCCGTCACTGCTGGCGGCGGCCTGGGCCATCAGCGCACCACGCGCGCGGGCGATGAGCAACGCGACGTCGTCGCTGATCACCCCTGCGGCGCACAGCGCGCTGACCTCGCCGAAGCTGTGCCCACCGACGGCGACCGGCGCGATGCCCAGCGAGCGCACGACCGACAGCAGGCTCAGGCTGTGCGCACCGATGCCCGGCTGCGCCCACTCGGTCCTGGTCAGCTCGGCGGCCTGAGCCGCGCGGTCTTCCTCACTGAACGCCGTCTTGGGCCAGACGACCTCGTGCAGGTCGCGGTCGGCGTTGAGTAGGTCGGCACGCGCGAGTTCCCAAGGCGCCAAAGCGGGTTCATAGAGTTGCGGGAGGTCGGCACCCATCCCGACGTACTGGCTGCCCTGCCCGGGGAACAGCAGCGCGACCGGTCCGGCTGGCCGGCAGGAGTAGTAGTAGCCCTTGGGTGAGCTGAACGACGTGTCACCGCTGGGGGTTTGAAGCTTCGCAGCGGCTTCCCCGAGCATCGTGCGCAGGGCTTCGACACTGTTGGCGACGACGGCGAGGCGGTGCGGGCGGCTGGCGTCGTACGCCGATTGCGTGCTGTGCGCGAGGTAGCCCAGCATGTCCGGTGAGTCGACCAGCGAGGCGGCCAGCTCCCCAGCCTGAGCGGCCAGCGCGGCCGCGGATTCCGCACCGAGGACCACCAGCTCGGAGTCCCAGGAGCGGTAGCGCGGTGCATGCTTCCCGGCGCCGGCGTACTCCTCGAGCGTGATGTGGAAGTTCGTACCGCCGAAGCCGAACGCGCTGACCGACGCGCGGCGCGGCACGTTCTGGTCGGCGATCCACGGCTTGGTCTGCGTCGACAGGTAGAAGGGCGACGATTCGATCTCGAGCCCGGGGTTGGGCCGGTCGATCTTGATGGTCGGCGGGAGGACCTTGTGGTGGAGCGCCATCACGGTCTTGAACAGGCCGCAGGCTCCGGCCGCGCCCTTGGTGTGCCCGACCTGGGACTTGACCGAGCCGACGGCGCACCATTGACGGTCGGCCCGGCCTGACTCGTCGAACACCCGGCGCAGGGCGGTGAACTCGGCGACGTCGCCGGCTTTGGTGCCGGTTCCATGGGCTTCGACGAGGCCGACCGTCTCCGGCCCGTAGCCGGCGGCCTCGTACGCGCGACGCAGGGCCTTGGCCTGACCATCCGGGCTGGGTGCGTAGATGCTCTTGGCCCGGCCATCCGAGGAGGTACCGATGCCGCGGATCACGGCGTAGATCCGGTCGCCGTCGCGCTCCGCGTCGTCGAGGCGCTTGAGCGCCAGCATGGACAGCCCCTCGCCGAGCATCGTGCCGTCCGACTGGTCGGAGAACGGGCGGCAGTCGCCGGTGCGCGACAACGCGGTCACCTTGGCGAAGCACATGAACATGAAGATGTCGTTGAAGGCGTCGACGCCCCCCGCGATCACCATGTCGGCCTCACGCAGGTACAGCTCGTGCAGCGCGATCTCGATCGCGGCCAGCGAACTGGCGCATGCGGCGTCGACAACGCAGTTCGTTCCGCCAAGGTCGAAGCGGTTGGCGATGCGTCCGGCGATGACGTTGCCGAGCAGACCCGGGAAGGTGTTCTCCTGCCACGGGGTGTAGCTCGAGGCGACGCGCTCGCTGAACGCGGTCAGCTCGTTGTCGGAGAGGCCTGCGGCGCGCAGGCCTCGTTCCCAGATCGGCCGATGCAGGCGACCGCTCATGTAGCCGGACATCTCGGTGCCGCCGGAGGAGCCCAGCACCACGCTGACCCGTTCCCGGTCGATGCTGGAGATGTCGCCGCCGGCGTAGTCCTCCAGCACTTGCTGCGCGACCCGCAGCGCCAGCAACTGAGCGGTGTCGGTCGCGGGCAGCACGTTCGGCGGAATGCCGAAATCCATCGGCGAGAAGTCCACGGGGGGCAGGAACCCGCCGCGACGGGCGTATACCTTGTCGGGCGTGTGAGGATCTGCGTCGAAATAGTCGTCGATCCGCCAGTGCGACTCCGGCACGTCGGAGAACAGGTCCGCGCCCTCGACGATGTTGCGCCAGAACCGCTCGGCTTCTTCAGACCCGGGAAACAGCGCGCTGACGCCGACTACTGCGACAGGTGGATGTTTGGCTACCACGGGTCTCCTTAAGAGCGACCTTGACAAAAAGCATTGAATACCTAAGTTTTGCCGTCAATGACATGGGTTATAGGTAAGAATTTTGATTCATTTTCGGCCGAGTGTTGCCGGGACCATATCAGAGTGTTGCAGTCATCACACATCGAAGATGTCCGCCCCAGACTGCCCCATGCATTACAGTCGTCCGCCGAAATGTTATGCCGGTGAGCCACTGAACAGCTCGAACATCCCTTTCCAGCGTATTTGACGGCAGCGTCAGACCGCCAGCGGCCGCGGGCTGTAGGCGAATGCTCTGGCCGGCACCGGCACCCCGCAGGAGCGGGCCGCGCTGGCGCGGGTTACGTGGGCGGCACCTTCGAGCAAGTTAAGCGCCACCTGGACAGCCTGGCGGTTCTCACACAGCTCCAGGTGGCTGCCCGCCACCCAGCTGTTGAACGCGCCCATCGCCGGGCCGCACCAGATCTGGTAGTCCAGCACGCGCTCGGGGATGCCGCTGATAGCCCACCGGCTCGACTGCCCCAGGTACCACCGGAACACCAGTGCCATCTGGTACTTGGGGTCCCTGGAGGCGAGTTCGAGAACGGCCGGGTCGCGCTGTTGCCAGTACCGCTGGGTGTCCGCCCACACCTCGGCGACGGTGGTGCCCAGGATCTTCTCCAGCTCGGGGCCGTGCTTGGCGACCACGCTGGCCAGGTCGGGGTTGCCCGCGTACCACTCGTAGAGCTTCTTGCCGCGCGGGGCGAACATCGTTCCCCGTTTGAGCACCTGCAGGTTGACGCCCATTTCGAACATGTCGGAGGCGGGCGCCATCATCACGTCGGCGATGCCGGCCTTGGCGAGCATGGCGCGACCGGGCGCTGAAAGCCCCGACTCCACGCAGGCCTGGTTGACCGTACCGGTCAGTACGTAGGCCGCACCCATCGCGAAGGCGCCGGCGACGGCCTGCGGTGCGCCGAGGCCGCCCGCCGCACCCACCCGCACCCGGCAGTTCAGCTGGTGCTGCTGAGCCAGCGAATCGCGCAGCATGACGATTTCGGAGAAAAGCGCCGGCAGCGGGCGGTTATCGGTGTGCCCGCCACTGTCGGACTCGACGGTGATGTCCTCGGCCACCGGCACATACCGAGACAACTCGGCTTCGCGCTGGGTCAACTTTCCCGCGGCCACCAAGCCGGACACCAACGCCGCCGGCGCCGGCTCCATGAACATCCGCGCCACCTCGGGCCGCGACACCTTGGCCATCACATGGTTGCGGCGCATGATGTTGCCGGCCGGATCGGTGTCCAGTCCCGACAGTGCGTAGTGCACCACCGCGGGGGTCAGCTTCATAAACGCCGAAGCCTCGACGACGGGGACGCCGCGCGCGATGAACAACTCGGCGACGCGCGTCTCGAGGGAGACCTCATTGGGCGAGTGGATCAGGTTGGCTCCCCAGGCGAGCCCGGGCCGGCCGGCCAACGCGGTCTGAATCTCGTCCAGCCCCCGCTCGACCGCCTCGTAGGAGAGTCCGCCCGCACCGAAGAAGCCCATCATTCCGGCCTCGGCCATCGCGATCACCAATGCCGGCGTCGCGATGCCGTTGGCCATCGCCCCGGTGACATAGGGGAAGCGGACGCCGTGCGCCTCGCAGAATTCGCGGTCACCGAGCCACTCGGGGTAGATCGCGGGCAGGGTCCCCACCAGGGACAAGTCCGATTCCCCGGCGCCGACCACCGCGCCGCCCAGGGCCACGCCCAGCATCCCGGTGGCCGCTTCGCGCACCACATGAACGGGGTGGCGTACGTGGCCGATGATGTCGGCGATGTCGTCCGGGGCGAAAGCGGCCGGTGCGGTGGTGGCCCGCCACCCCAGGCCCGGGTCGGCGCCCACTCCGCTTTGCTGCTCCAGTACTGCGCCAGGTCGCTCGTTCACAGTCGGTTCCTCTCGATCACCGGTGCTGTGAGCGCTCGCGCCGAGGGGCCTGCGCACGAACCGGAGAAAACGATGAGAGTTTCTCATGGACCGTGGTGGCGGGGAGTCTCCCCACCGTCAAACGGGTATAGGAGAGCCATTCGGCGCCGGCGGTGGCGCCGCTGGACGGAGGAATCTTTGCCGTGGGTCAACTACCGATGGCGCCCCTGCCGCGCCGCCGTTCCGGGCTGCGTCAGGTCACCGAAGGCCTAGCCGACCTCGACGCCGAGGTGTTCGAGGCGATCGCACAATCGCCCAGCCGCCTGCTCGACACGACCATGCCGGTGCTGACCCGCGCCGCCGACCATTCCAAACTGTGGCTGGCGCTGGCCGCCGCCATGGCCGCCACGGGCGGCCCGGCGACCCAGCGCGCCGCCGCACGCGGAGTGGCCAGCCTCGCACTGACCAGCCTGGTGACCAACCAAGTGGTCAAACGGATCCGACCACGGGCGCGCCCCAACATCCTGCTGGTGCCCCTGCTGCGCCGCGCCCGCCGGCTCCCGCTGTCCAACTCGCTGCCATCCGGGCACTCCGCGAGTGCGGCGGCCTTCGCGGCCGGGGTCGGCCTGGAGAACCCGCTGCTGGGACTGCCTGTCGCGGGGCTGGCCGGTTTGGTCGGCCTGTCCCGGATCGCCACCGGCGTCCACTATCCCGGGGACGTACTCGCGGGACTGGGCATCGGTGCGTCGATCGCGGTGGTCGGGGCAAAGCTGGTGCCGCCGATAGCCTCCCCGCCCGCGCCGCACACCGCGGCTCTGCGAGTCCCCTCCCCCGCGCGTCCCGACGGCAACGGCGTGACCTTGGTGGTCAATCCCGAGTCCGGCGCCGGGCGCGCGGGAGAGGTCGCCGCGCAGGTGCGCGAAGCCCTGCCGGCCATCACCGTCGTCGAAGTCTGCCCCGACGACGACTTGGCCGAATCATTGCGCCGCGCCGCCGATTCGGCCGAGGTACTCGCGATCGCCGGCGGCGACGGCTCGGTCGCGACCGCAGCACACGTGGCGTTGGAACGCGACCTGCCGCTGGCGGTGTTTCCCGGCGGCACGCTGAACCACTTCGCCAAGGACATCGGCTGCGACAGCACCGCAAAGACCATCCGGGCTATTGCCGACGGCAGCTTGTCGCGGGTGGACGTGGTGCGATTCAACGACGACACCACCGTGATCAACACGGCAAGCATCGGTGCCTACCCGACGTTCGTCCGACGCCGAGAAAGGTTGCAGGGCAAGCTCGGCAAGCCCGTCGCCAGTGCCTACGCCATGCTGATGACCCTGCGTCGTGAACGGCCGGTGCGCATCTGCTACGACAACAAGACCCTGCAGACGTCGCTGTTCTTCCTCGGCAACTCGGCGTATCAGCCCGACGGCTTCGCGCCGGCCGTACGACACCGGATGGACGACGGGCTGTTGGATGTGCGGATCCTGGAAACCGGCCGACCGTTGTCCACGCTGCGAATCCTAGCGGCGCTGTTGACCGGACGGCTGCAACGCAGTCGGCTCTACCACGAGTTGCGAGTTCCGCAGTTCCAGTTCACCGCAGTCGACGGACCGGTGCCGATCGCCCACGACGGCGAGGTCGACACCGCCTGCGCCGAAGCCGAATTCACCGCGTGCTATCGCGCGTTACAGGTGTTTCGGCCCATGCCTTCGGGCTCGCGGTAACGACACCGGCTGCTCATCTGGGCGGACGCAGAACCTTCATCGCGACGCGCAGCACCGGTGCGGGGATGCGGTCCTGCATCGCCAGCGCGCCGGCGGCGGCCCGGGTGCGCAGCGGGGTGCCGCGACCGAACATCCGGTTCAACGGTCCGCCGGACGGCTCGATCTCGACGTGCAGCGGCGGCGCGCCGACGGCGGCGCCCAACGCCTGTGCGATCACCATCCGCTGGATCTCGCTGGTGCCTTCGAAGATGGTGTACAGCTTGGCGTCTCGGTACCACTTCTCCACCGGATGGTCGGTGATGTAGCCCCAGCCGCCCAGGGTTTGGATAGCCCGCTCGGTAGCACGGACAGCGACCTCGCTCGCGGCCAGCTTGGCCATCGACCCCTCGCCGCGGCTGAATCCGATTCCGTTGGCCGCCATCCAGGACGCCCGCCAGGTCAGCAACCGTGCCGCGTCGATCGTCGTGGCCAGCTCGGCCAGTGGAAACGCGATGCCCTGGTTGTCGATGATCGGGCCGCCGAAGGCCTCCCGGCGGGTGGCGTAGTCGGTCGCGTACTCCAGTGCGGCACGGGCGATGCCGATGGCCTGCGCGGCGACCATCGGCCGGGTCTGCTCGAAGGTCCCCAGGGTCGCGGAGCCCGAGGGCGTCGCTCCGGCAAGGATTTCACGGGCCTTGGCGAGTTTGTGCTCGAGTTTTTCCGCGCCGCCGAGCAGGTTCTCCGACGGGATACGGACGTGGTCGAAACGCAGTTCGGCCGTGTGGGAAGCCCGGCATCCCAGCTTGTCGAGTTTGCGGACCAATTCCAGCCCGGGCGTGCCACCCGGCACGATGAACAATGCCTGGCCGCGGTGGCCCAGGTCCGGGTCGACGACGGCGTTGACCACGTGCACGTTCGCGATACCGCCGTTGCCGATCCACATCTTGTGGCCGTCGATGATCCAGTCGTCGCCGTCGCGGCGGGCGGTGGTGCGCAGGTTGCGAACGTCGCTACCACCTTCCGGCTCCGATATCGCCAGCGCCGCGAGTTTGAGATCTCCTGGCGTGCCGAAGCATTCCGGCGCCCATTGCAGCATCTGTTCGGCAGTGGCGGCCTGCCCGATCGCCGACAGGGCCAGCGCCGGCATCACGATCGCCAGCCCGATTCCGGCGCAGCCCCAGAACAGCTCTTCCATGAACATCGGCAACGACAACCCCGTCGAGTCGCCGATCAGGTCACGGTAGAACAGCGGGCTGTAGAAGCCCTGCGCGGCAGCCTCTTCGAGCACCGGCCACGGAAAGTCTTGACGCTGGTCATAGTCGAGTGCGACCGGCCGGATGACTGATTCGGCGAACTGATGGGCGCGACGGGCCAGGTCGTGCTGCGCCGTGGTCGGCGTGAGGTCGAAGGCCATGGCGGGATCCTTGCCGTCCTTGCGGCCCGCTGCAGCCGCACGAACACCTGGAATTGCCGCACCTGCGCCGGATCAAACGCGTCGGCCGGCTCCGAGGCCGTGATTCAGGACGCGACCAGGGCGTCGATCTGGTTCAGCGCCGATGTGGAACCTTCGACGACACCCATGTCCAGCACCTTCTGTAGGTCCTCGGCTGACGCGAATGTGCTCGTATACGTCGCGCGGGTTCCACCGTCGTGCTCGACGAAGGTGTAGACGTTCCTGGAGGTCGGCATCCCGGGATCCGGGTTGAAGTCCAGATCGGCGAAGCCGTCGTCGAAGGTGAAGCTCCGCGGCTCGTCGACGGCGATGATCTGCCAGTAGCCGGCGTACTTCTCACCGTCGGGACCGGTCATGAAGTAGTTCGTGCGTCCGCCGGGGGTGAGGTCGTGGTCGACCACGGTCGCGGGGAATGTCGGTGGACCCCAGACCTTTTCCAGCTGGCGTGGGTCGGCGTAGATCTGCCAGATTCGTTGCACCGGCGCGGCGAAGTCGGCGGTGATGGTCAAGGTCAAGGCGTTGATGTCGTGTTGCACGTCGATCACAGGCATGGTGCGGACCTCCTAGGTCTCCTCGGACGAGATGAGTTCGTCGATACGGGCGATGCGACCACGCCAAACCTGTTCCAACTCGGTGAGCATGGCCGCCACCGACCGCACCGCGGCGACGTCACCGCGGGCCAACTGCTCGCGGCCGCTGCGGCGCTTGGTGAGCAGGCCGGACTTCTCCAACACGGCGACGTGCTTCTGCACCGCGGCGAAACTCATCTGGTACTTCACCGCGAGGTCGGAGACCGAGTGCTCTCCGGCCAGCACCCGGCGCATGATGTCACGCCGAGTGCGGTCGGCAAGTGCGTGGAACAGGGCGTCCACCCGGTCGTCGTCGAGCGTGATCACCCGATAATCGTACAACCGATTGGTTGTAGATTGTCAAGGGGAGCCGGCGAAGCCGGGATCGGATCAGACCAACGGGAACCAGTAGTCGAGAGTCTCCTCGACACCTCCCCAGTCGATGCCCATCCAGTCGGTGAAGAACTCCTCGATCTTGCCGAAAGCGTTGTAGATCATCTCCACGATCGAGTTGAACAGTCCTACGAACACACCACTTTCGATCAAGCCGCCGCTTGTCAGCGCACTGATCCAGGTGCTGAACTCGTCGATATCACCGGAGAGGTCGATGTTGGTGATCAACCCGTCGGTGCTGAAGGTGTGGTTGGCGACCTCTTCCGGCGTTAGGCCCAAGTACATGACGTGCTCCCAGAGCAAGCCGAGCATGGAGTTCGACGCGTAGTCGGCAACGGGGTCACCGGGGAACTCGTAGATCGTGGTGGTGAAGGCGTCGTTGGGGGTATGGAAGCCGTTCAGCAGTGGGTACAGGTCGGAGGTGTTGGTGGCGCCGGAGGGATCCGACCACACGCCGGTCGTACTGGACGGATCACCGATGAAAACGAAGTGCAACGCCCCCGACGGGATGACATCGTTATGGGCCAATTGGGCCATCGCGATCGAGCCGGCGGTGGCGCCCTGCGAGTAGCCGAAGACCCACAGCGGGTGCTCTTCGTCGTAGGCGCCGGGGTTGGCGGCAAATTCGGCCTCCACGGCCTGGACGATCAGTGCCGCCCCGGCGAAACTGCTGTGCCCCTGCAGGATGAGTTGCGGGGTGGTCAGCACCTGAAGCGCAGAATCGCAGCCGGCGGAGCCGATCACGCACACGCTCGCGTCGTCGCCGACGTCGAAGCCCAGCGGCCGCAGGAACAGATCGGCCGCGGTGTGGGCGAACTGCGCCGACGGCGTGGTCAACATGGTCCCGCCCACGAAGATCGCGGTGTCCGCCAGCAGGGCTACTTGGCGCGCGTGCGCCGTTTGGACGACCGGGGTTCCGACGACACCGGCCGCGATCACGCTTGCGGCAGCAAGCGGCGCCAGAGCTTTCTTGGGGTCCATCCGCGCTCCCTGAGACACCTAGGTAAATCCTCATAAAAACATGAAAGACAGCCGCGGCGATCATGGCAGCATCGCGCCTGGCCGTCAACGCGCAGCGCGCGAACCGGGTAGGCGAGGCACCTCAGGCCGGCAGGAGCCGTACCGGCAGATGCTGATGACGACGAATGATGTTGTTGACCGCCCAAGTCGGCTCGCCGGTCGCCTCGATGCGGTCGACCTGGTCGATCAGGGCCTTGAGCAGGGCCGTGGCCTCCATCCGGGCAAGGCCTTGGCCGGCACACGCATGCGCGCCATTGCCGAACCCGACGTGCCGGCCCGCGTCGTTCCGAATGTCAAAGACGTCAGGGCTTCGCCATTCGCGTTCATCGCGGTTGGCCGACGCGTACATCACCAGTACCCGGGCACCTGCCGGGATCGTCACGTCGGCGATCTCGTGACTTCTGGCTACTTTCCGGGTGAAGGCCCGCAACGGTGATTCGAAGCGCACTATCTCGTTGAGCGCATGGGGGATCAACGACGGGTCCGCTTTGAGCAGCGCCCACTGGTCAGGATGGGTAGCCAGGAGGTGGACCGCACTGGAGATGGCGCTGATTGTGGTGTCCAGCGACGGTGCGATGTAGTCGACGAGCAGTGGCGGCACCTCGTCAAAGCTCAGGATACCGTCATCTACCGCGCTGAGCAGGTGGGCGGCCATGCTGCCCGGCAGCACGTCACGGCTGCGAGCGATGCGGCGTGCGAAGCGCAGCATCTGCAGGCTGCGTGGAATCGCCTTGGCGCCTTGCCAGTTAAGCGGCCCGAGCACATCGAAGGTAGCTGCGGCCCAATCGAGCAGATGTTCGCGTTGGTCGGTGGGCCAGCCCACCAGATCGGGAACCAACGCGAGCGGCAGGGCGGTGGCCAGATCGGTGACCGCGTCGATACTGCCGCGTCTCACCGCGTCCTCGACGAGCCTCTGCGCCCGCTGATCGACGCTGTCACTGAGAGCACGCAAGGCGCGGGGCATCATCTGGTGGGCGACGAGTTTGCGGCGCCGGTCATGCTCGGCGCCGTCGCTGTTAAGGGTGGTGCCCCTGGAGAAGCGGTTGGTGGGAGCGTTGGCGGCGACGCCGTGGCCCGACAGGTAGAGGGTGTCGTTGCGCAGGACGGCCTTGCACTGGACATACCGAGGTACGGCATAGAGCCGGTGACACGCCAGCCAGACCACCGGGCCCAGCTCGCGCAGCGCCCGGTAGTGCGGGTAGGGGTCCAGGATCGCCGACCGGCGGTAGATGTTGCGCCGGTACACCGGCAGGCCCCGGGGGCGGGTCAGCACAGTCGACTCCTAGTCATGGCGCCCCGCTGTCGCGGACGTCTGCGGCGGCGAGTCGAACACGAAGCTCGGCAGGTCCCGGCACAGCGCGCTGAGGTCCCGGCCGGCGACCATGACGGTTCCGTCGGGCCGTACCACCGCGGCAGTCACGCGGTGGTGATCCAGCCAGCGGGCCAGCTCGGTGCCCGGTGCGGCGAACACCGTCCGCGCTCCCCGGGCGTCGGCCAGGCGCCGCTGCTCGGCGGTCAGCGCCTGGGTGCTCACCACACCGAAACCTCGCCCAAGTTCCTCGTCAAGGCGACTCCCGCAGGCAAGGACTGGATTGGGGCACAGCCGCCCGGCCAGGCGGCGGGTGCGCGCGGTCCTTCGCACCATGCCCGAGCCTCGCAGCGGCGGGGTCGCCGAGTCGGTGATCTTGTCCCGCAGTCCGGGCAACAGGTGCACCCGGGGTACCACCAGTCGCCGCAACAGTGAGCCGAGCTCCCCGCCGGCGGTCATGGCACGGCCGACGTTGAGCGCCAGCGAGATCATCTGCCGGGTGTGGCGGGAGCGTTCGGGTTCGTAGCTGTCCAACACGCTCGCGGGCAGTCCCGCACGCAGGTGGCCGGCGATCTTCCAGGACAGGTTCATGGCGTCGCGCAGTCCGGCACCCATCCCCTGCCCGATGAACGGTGGGGTCAGGTGGGCGGCGTCACCCAGCAGGAACACCCGCCCGGATCTCCAGCGGTCGGCGATCTGGGCGCGGAAGGTGTACTCGGTGACGCGCAGCAGCTGCAGATCCGCGTCGGCGACGTCGCGAGTCCACGGCGCGATCAACGGGCGCAACGCGGCCAATGTGCTGTAGTCGTCGACTGACTCCTGTTCCGCCAGAGCGAATTCCCAGCGATATCTGTTCGGGCCGATCCGCATGTACGTGCCGGCGCGCTGGCTGTCACAGACCTGGTGCACCCCTTCCCACTGGCGCAGGTCCCGAGTGCAGCCGATATCGATCACCAGCCAGCGTTGGTCGAATCGCAGGCTGCGCATGGTCGAGCCGATCGCCGAGCGCACGGTGCTGTTGGCGCCGTCGCAGCCCAGCACGTAGTCGGCGGTGATCCGGGACTCACCGCCCGTCACCCGATCGCGGACCCGCAGCTCGACACCGTCGGCGCCTTCGGTGACGGCCAGAACCTCGGTGTCGCCGCGCAGCCGGGCGGCGGGGAAACGGGTGAGGTTCTGGCGCAGTAACTCTTCGAGCTCGGGCTGGTCGAACATGTTCGCCGCCGGAAATCCGTTGCGGGTCAGTGAGGTGTCCCGGCTGAACTCGGCCAGCACCGTCTGCTGACGATCCACCAGCCGCAGCCCTTTGGCCGGGCGGGTGATCGCGGCGAAGGCGTCCGCGACACCCAGGCGCGCCAGGATGCGGTAGACCTCGTCGTCCAGATGCACGGCCCGGGGCTGTGGGTAGACCTGTGGCCATCGGTCGAGCACCAGTGTGTCTATGCCGTACTGCGCCAGCAGCGTGGCGGCGGTGACTCCGGTAGGCCCGCCGCCGACCACCGCAACCGCGACGTGTTCGGCCGGCGTCATCGCAACCCGCAGATCATGTGTGCCGCACCGTCAGACGCTGCGCCCCCAGGTCGATGGCGCCGTCGTCGGTGGCGATGGTGGCCTCGACGACATCACCGTGCTGCAGGTACTTGGGGTTCTTGGCCTGCCGGGCGAAGAAGGCCTTCCACTTGACCTCCGGGGGCAGCAGGTTGCCGATGATCTCGATCGGCTTGGGGGGTGCACTGAGCGCGGTGCCCACCGGGGTGCCGGTCAAGATGAGGTCTCCGGTGGCCAGGTCTTGGAAGCGCGTCAGCGACTGCAGGGCCTGCAGGGGGCGGTACAGCATGTCGCCTTCGACCAATCCGTTCTGGCGCTGGTCACCGTTGACGCTCAACCGCAGGCGCAGGTCACCGAAGCGCGCCAGCTCGGCGGCGTCGACGAGGACCAGTGCCGGCCCCACGGGTGTGAAGGTCGGGTACGACTTGGCTTCGTAGAACTGGGTCTGCGGCAGCTGGATGTCGCGCGCGGAGACGTCGTTGGTGATGACCAGCCCGGCCACGTAGTCGGCCAGGTTGGCATCGGTGATCTGGATTCCGACTGGGATGTCGCGGCCGATCACCAGACCGATCTCGACCTCGTAGTCCAGCAGTGTCACGTGCGACGGACGCACGATCTCACCGTAGGGATCGGTCAGTGAGGCAGAGGATTTCCGGAAGAACGTCAGTGGCACCGTCTTGGGGTCCATGCCCGCGTCGGTGACGTGCGACTCGAAGTTGGTCATCTGGGCCACCACACGGCACGGTGCCGTCACCGGCGCCAGCAGCTGCAGTTCGTCGACCGCGACGGTGCCGCCGGATGCTGCGGCCGCGTCGATGGCGGGCCGGTCGGCGAGCAGCTCGGCGGTGGTTGTGGCCGTGGTGGCGATCTTGGCAGCACCCGTAGGGGTCTGCACCCACCAGGCCTCGGAGGTACGCAGGACGGAAATGGTCATGAGACAGCTACTTTCAGCAGGCCGATGAGGCGGTTGAGGTCGAATTCGTTGTCGTGCCGTAGGGCGGTGAGCATGGCGGTCGCCTGGCGGCCTGCCGCCCGGGGACTCGCATCGAGAAAGTCTTTGGTGGCCGGTGGCCCCCATTGGGCAAGTCCGGATGCGGTGAAGGGCGCCCAGCCCGGTTCCACGGTGTTGTCGAAGACGTCGCCGTCGGCGTAGTGCTCGACCAGAAACCCGTCGGGGTCGCGCCAGTAGTCGAAGATCTGGCTGCCCTGGATGTGGCGGCCGATCCCCCAGGACCGGAAATAGCCTCGCTCACGCAGGTATTCGCCGCCGGCGGCCAGCGCGTCCAGGTCGGCGACTTCATAGGCCGAGTGCACGTAGCGATTCTCCGGACCCAGCGCCAGGGCCAGGGTGTGGTGGTCGGCGGGGATGGTGCCGCGGTCGCAGCGGATGAAGCTCATGGCCGGCCCGCGCTCACGCTGCCCCGGGAAGAACTGGAAGTCACTGACGATCATGCCCAGCGTCTCCAGGTACCAGTTCAGCGTCCGCAGATAGGTAGTGGACTGCAAGACGATGTGGCCCAGGCGCTGCACCCGGGCAGGAACACGCAGCGGACGCACTCCGGCGTTGATCCGCCTCTGGGTGCTCCCGATGTTGGCGAGCGGCGGATCTTGGCTGGGCTGAGCCGGGAGGACGTGCATGCCGGCCACCACCTTGACGGCGGTGCCGCTGGGGTCGGTCAGCTGTACCGCGACGCCACCGATGGATTCCGGCAGCTGCCGCAGCGGAGCACCGGTCTTGTCAGCCAGCCGCGCGACGTCGGCTTCGTCGGCGGCGCGCAGTGCATACCCGGCGAAGCGCGTGTGCGGCCCGCGGCGCACGAATACGCAGGGCGCGCCGGGACTGGTGCCGCGCAGCTGCACCTGTGCGGGGTCGCGGTGGGCGATGCCGAACCCGAAGGCCCGGGCGAACGCCTCGGCGCGGGCCAGGTCCGGCTTGTCGAATTCCAGCCAGGCGATGTCGACCACCCGGATGAGCGGGTCGCGGGCGCGACCGGGATGCTCGCCGCGAACCGAGCCCTGCTCGCTGTGCAGCTCTTTATGGCCGTCGGCCCACGGCTCGCCCGTCTTCGGCACGTCGCGCCACCGCCTTCCGGATCAACTGACGAAATCGTCACATACGACCAAAGCTTCAGTCAAATGTTTTGACGAATTCCTCAGAACTGAGTTGGCTGATAATCTGCAGGCATGGATGTGGCCGAGCGCAACGGTGACCAGCCCGAGGCTGGTCCGGCCAACCGGCTCGAACGACGCAAACTGCGGACCCGTACCGCGTTGATCCGCGCAGCTCAAGGCTTTATCGCAGACGGCAGGCTCGCCGTGCCCGTCCTGGAGATCACCCAGGCCGCCGACGTCGGCATGGGCTCCTTTTACAACCATTTCGACAGCAAAGAAGAGCTGTTCGCGGCCGCGGTGACCGACGCGCTCGACAGCATCGGGGCCCTGCTCGACACCTTCACCTCCGATATCGCAGACCCGGCCGAGGCCTTCGCCGCCAACTACCGCCTCAGCGGCCGACTGTTTCGGCTGCGCCCCCAGGAGGCCGCGCTGCTGCTGGCCAACAGCTCCACGATGATCCTGTCCGACCGCGGCCTGTCGCCGCGGGCGTTGCGCGATATCACCACGGCGATCGAGCAGGGCCGGTTCACGCTGTCGGACCCCGAATTGGGACTGGCCCTGGCCGGGGGCGTGTTCGTCGGACTGGGGACGCTGCTGAGCCAACGGCCCGACCGCGATCCCGAAGCCACCGTCGATGCGGCCACCGAACACCTGTTGACCACCTTCGGCATGAGCCCCGAGGAAGCCCACCAGATCTGCAGCAGGCCGCTGCCCGATATGTCACCGCTGCGCGATTCACCTGCGGCTGGGCCACGACACTGACCACAGCGCAGCCATTGACTCCGCTTGGGAGCCCTGCGATGATCGCCCTCAGGTTCACCTTTGGATTTACTCGTGTGATTTTTAGCTGCGGGGTGGCCCGTTGCGGAAGGACGCCCACTGATGCTGACCAAGGTCTTCGCCCCGATCGCGATCGCCGGAACCGTGGCCGGAGGGGTGCTGGCCGCCCCGGTGACCCACGCCGCGCACATCGACGTCAGCCTGCTGTCGGGCACCGCGTTCTTCGTGGGCCCCACGACCCTGTCGACGCCCTCGCCGAGCTTCGCCCAAACCGCCGCTGACCTGTTCCTGCAGCCCCTGGGTTTCGACGGCGGTGACGACTTGGACTCCTGCGTGGTGGGCGTCGGTATATGTGACGCCCCGCTGCGCGTGCTGTCCACCCCGGCGCTGATTCAGCAGGGCCACAGCAGCTTCGTCGGTGCCGCCGAGATCGTTCGGGCGGTGCAGGCCGAACTCCAGGCCAACCCGGATGCCTACAACGCCGACAATCCGCTCTGGATCTTCGGCTACTCGCAGGGCGCCACGGCCGGTTCCATCGCGATGGCCCAGTTGGCCCACGACGGTGTCGATCCCGACGCCCTGCACTTCGTGTTCATCGGCAACCCGGCCGGAGAGGGCGGCGCGTGGTCCGAACGAGAAGCGGATCCGTCATCGGTGGACGGGTTGTTGAACGGCTTCCTGACACCCAACAACGCGTTCACCACCACCGTCTATTCGGTGCCCGGCGACCCGGTGGCCGACGCCTCGTCGCCGTCGGCCCTCGGCCTGTTGTGGGAGCACATGATGTATCTGGGGCTGACCCCGGATCAGGTCGCCGACCAGAGCGTCACCACCGACGGTCTGATCACCAACGTCGGAATCTCCGGCGACTTCGATCAGTTCGGCGCCTGGCTCAACGCCTGGGCGCACGGGCTGGTGGACAGCGGCTGGTGGGAGGGCATCTTCTACTCGCTGGTGGCGTCGTTCTACAGCGCCTTCGGCAACATCGAAGACTTCTTTGGTGACTGGCTGGGCATCGACTGGGGCGGAGTGGAGCAGACCCTCGACTACTGGTTCCCGACGGAGGTCTAACCGGCCCTCGTCGCCCTCGTGGCAGCTGGTTACCGTCGATGCTGTGCCACAGTCGCGAACGCGCATCACCCGGGCCTGCACCGTGGGAAGCGTCGCGCTCGTGCTTGCCGCCGCGCCGTCGTGCGGCCACCCGCTGCCTCCGTCGCTACCGGCCGCCACCCCCTCCACCGCAGCACCCGCCCAACCTCGTGAGGATGCGCCGCACCTGCCCCGGGAGGAGTTGGTCGCGCCGATCTCTGCCCTGCTGAACGACGCGATCGCGGTTCCCCGGCTGCCGGGCGCGGTAGTCCGGATCGGGCACGCCGGCACGATCGCCTTCAGCCAGGCGTTCGGCGCGCGCCGGCTCGCAGACGAACCCGCTCTGGACGGCTTGCCCGCGCCCGCCGAGCCGATGACTGAGGACACCATCTTCGACATCGCGTCGTTGACGAAGTGCCTCGCGACGACCGTCGCAGTCCTGCAGTTGCACGAACAGGGCCGGGTCGGAATCGACGAACCCATCCAGACCTACCTGCCGGAGTTCAACGAGGCCAACGACCCGCGACGCGCCCAGGTGACGTTGCGCATGTTGCTCACCCACACCTCGGGCATCGGGGGCGATCTGAGCCACCAGGGCCCATGGGGCCTGACCGAGGCCGACAAGGCCGGCGGTGTTCATCGGGCGCTGACCGCACCGCTGGAGTTCGGCCCCGGCGAGCTATTCCACTACTCGGACATCGGCTTCATCATCCTGGGCGTTCTGGTCGAGACGATGACCGGCCAACCGTTGGACACCTACGTGCAGGACAACGTCTTCGCGCCGCTGGGCATGACCGACACCCGCTACCTGCCCGCCGCCAAAGCCTGTGGCCCACACCAGATCCGCGGTACCGCCATCGCATTGGAACCAGAGACATCCCGGGACGACGACTGCCCGGTAGGCAGCTGGCGCACCGACCTGCTGGCCCGCATCGCGCCGACGGCGCATGACGAAGACACCCCCGGGATCAACCCCGACTTCGATCAACTGCTGCGCGGCACGGTGAACGACCCGACCGCACGCCGCATGGGAGGGGTGGCCGGCAGCGCCGGAGTGTTCTCGACCGCCTCCGATATCGGCAGGTACGCCCAGGCCCTGCTTGATCGGCTCGCCGGGCGCCCGAGCCCGTTTCCGTTGCGGCAATCCACCCTGGAATTGATGACCACGCCCCAGCAACCCGGCCACAACGCCACCCAGCTGGTGGCCGCGAACGCCGCTGCACAACAGACGAATGCAGCGACACCCAACCGGGCCGATCCGCTGCTCGCCGCGAACTATCCGGCGATCAACGGACAGGATCTCCGCGGCCTCGGCTGGGATATCGATACGCCGCACTCCCGGCCGCGCGGCATGATCTTTCCGATCGGCAGCTTCGGGCACACCGGGTTCACCGGAGTGACGCTGTGGATCGACCCGGGTTCGGACACCTACGTGATCGTGCTCGCCAACGTGATCCATCAGCGCGGCGGTCCGCCCATCGCAGGGCTCAGCGGCGACGTGGCCACCGTGACCGGCCGGGCGCTGCAGCTGTACGGCAGCTGACGGGCCAACTCCTCCCCCGTGGTCACACCCGGCCGCGCGCACCTGGCAATAATGGCCGGGTGGCCGATCGCAACGCTCCCGCTATCCCCGTCATCGCGCTGACGGGGTATCTCGGGGCGGGCAAGACCACGCTGCTCAACCATGTGCTGCGGGCGCCGGGCGCACGAATCGGAGTCATTATCAACGACTTCGGCGAACTGAACGTGGATGCCGGCCTGGTTACGGGCCAGGTTGACGAGCCGGTGTCGATCGCCGGTGGGTGCATCTGCCACCTGCCGGACGAGGGCGGGCTGGACGAGGCGCTGGAGAAGCTCGCCGACCCGAAGCTGGCGCTCGACGCGATCATTATCGAGGCGAGCGGGGTGGCCGAGCCCGCGGACGTCTCGCGGGTGATTCGGTTCAGCGGGGTGGAGCGGATACGCCACGGCGGTGTCGTCGACGTCATCGACGCAGCGGAACACTTCGACACAGTCGATACCGAGTCGGCCCCGCCGCAGCGCTACGGCGTGGCCTCCCTGGTCGTGGTCAACAAGCTGGATCGGATCGCCGAAGACGCCCGCGAAGAGGCCCTTGCTCGGGTTGAAGCCCGTGTGCGCGAACTCAATCCCCACGCTCACGTGGTGGGTGCGATGGCCGGACGCGTGGATCCCCGGTTGCTCTATGACATCAGCGACGGCGGCGAGTCCGGGCAGATGTCGTTTCGGGAGCTGCTCCTCGACGAGCCTGCCGACGCTCCCGGCGAGCACCACGACCACGTGCATGCCGCTTCGGTCACCGTCGTCGGCGACGGCGCCGTTGACCCGGGGCCACTCATCGACCTGCTCGAGCAGCCGCCGCAGGGCGTCTACCGGATCAAGGGCACAGTCGCGATCGGCAAACGTCATTACCTGGTCAACGTCGTCGGCACGTCGGTGCACGTGGTGACCGCGCCTGCCAGTTCCGGGGCCAGCCACCTCGTCGCGATTGGCACGCACCTGGACACCTCGGAGGTTCGGGGGCGGCTCGAGGAAGCTCTGCGGCCCGCCGGCGAGAAAGTGGCCGCCGCGGGCATGCGGCGGTTGCAGCGGTTGCGGCGCTACAGCATTTAGGGGTGGCCTTACTGTCAGGCGCTGTTCACTCCGATGCGGGACCGATGAATTCGATTCCTGCGCGAATCGCCGGTCGGTGCCGCAAGATTCGGAAATGTGCCAGCCGGCCGAGGCCCGCCGTCGTCATCAGGCGTGCGCCTGGCCAGGACGCGACGACCTTCTCGCTCGTCACATAGGGGGTGTCGGGGTCATCGGGGTCGTGGATGAGCAGCAGCGGCGGGTAATCGGTGTTCTCGGCGATCCGGACCATATTGGTGTCCTCAAGCGGCATGCCGATACGGCGTTCCAGGCGTCGATGTAGACCGGCGCGTATCCGCCGGCCGAAGTTGTGGCGCGCGGCGAACAGATCCAGGTAGATCGGGAACTCGCCCATCGGCGCGAGAAACACCAACCTCCCGACCGTCGCGCCCCACGACGCCGCGAATGCGGTCGCGTTACACCCGAGGGAGTGGGCGACTACCGCGCGGGCCGGCCCATGTGTCCGGATCATGGCTGCCACCGCTTCGGCGCACTCGATGGCTGTGGTGCGACCGGGCGCCAGGACGCCCGGGTCTGACTCGTTGTGGCTGGGCAGGTCGAAGGCGATAACGCGGTGCCCGGATTCGACCAGGGGTTTGATGAACATGCCGAGGTGCGGGCGCCGCCCGCCCCAGCCGTGCACAAGGTAGACCGGCGGCCCCTCGCCCCAGGATTCGCCCGCGACCCGGTGGCCGTCCCAGTGCGCTTCCAGCGGCTGACCAGGAGGGACGCCGGGCGGCATGCGCAGGCTAGACTCAAGGACCGGTGGAGTGCACCACAGTTCGACCGCCCACCGCGATCCGATGGCGGGCGCGAATCGCTCCAGTAGCCAGAACAGCCGCCGCACCCGAGGGGTGACCGGCGGTTGGACACCGGAGCCCTCCACGTCGAGAACGATCGGGCTGGGGGAACCGTCGCCGTCGGAACTGGTTCGATCTGGGCGAAGGCCCTCTCGCGCGGGCGGGGGGTTCGTTGGCTCCGGCACATATCGAGGTTAGCGAGATGATGCGGCCTGGAGCCACCATCGAGCTGGTTCTGGTTCAGGCCTTGAGGGTTGGTGTGATCGCCGAATCGATGATCTTGGTATCGCGGGTGGCGATGGTCAGATTGCGGCGTAACGCTTGGGCGACGATGATGCGGTCGAACGGGTCGCGGTGTTCCCAAGGAAGTCGCCCGGCGAGGATCGCGTCAGCGGAGTCAATCGCTAGTTCCGTGCTGCTCATGTCGGCCATGATGTCGGTCCAGGTCGACAGCAGAGCTCCGCCGTCGAGGCGGCCCAGCCTGGTCTTGGTCGCGATCTCCCATGCCGAGGCAGCAGTGACCCACACCGACGTTCCCGGATCGCTCAAAATCGCGAGCGTGTCGGCGTCTACGTTCGAAGGCTTGCTGACCAGCCACAGCAGAGTATGGGTATCGAGCAGGACGTTCACGCCTCGGCATCTTCCCAGGCCGCGAGCTCCGCTTCCGGCAGTGCGTCATCGAAGTCGCTTGGTACAACCAGGCTGGGTACCTGGCCAAATCTGCGCGGTACAGCGCTGATAGGTACGAGCCGCGCGACGGGTTGGCCGTGGCTGGTGATGGTGAACGACGCGCCGGCTTTGACGTCATTCAAAAGCCGGTTGAGCTGGTTCTTCGCGTCCGTGCTACTGATGGCCTCCATCGGAGACATCGTATCTGCGTTAGGCGCGTCGCGCTAGCGTCACTAGCGGGATTCCCTGAACTGGTCCACGGCGAACGCGAGTCGAGCAGTTCCGGCCCAAGATCCGCCCGGGGATTTCTCCCTTGTGCGTCGATCGAGACCCATCACGGGCGCACTGGTCGGGTCTGCTGCACGGATAGGTGACAGTTTCGGTCACGCGGCCTGACTGGCCGGTGTGGTCATGATCGTCTCGTATTCGATCGGGGTCAACCGGCCCAGGGCGATCTGGCGCCGGCGACGGTGGTAGGTGCGTTCGATCCAGGTGACAATCGCGATCCGTAGGTCTTCGCGGGTGGCCCAGCGGTGCCGGTCCAGGACGTTCTTCTGCAGCAAGCTGAAGAACGACTCCATGGCGGCGTTGTCGCCGGCG
>NZ_UWOA01000023.1:0-72519 GCF_900604305.1 Mycobacterium sp. P7213 | reverse complement strand
GGCGAAGACATTGCGCATAAGAGGACCCGGCCGTATCGGCCGCAGACCAATGGCAAGGTGGAACGCTTTAATCGCACCTTGACCGCCGAGTGGGCTTACGCCCACACCTACCGGTCCAACACCGCCCGCGCAGCGACTTATCAAGACTGGCTGCATCACTACAATTACCACCGACCCCACACCGGCATCGGAGGCAAGACCCCCATCGAACGCCTACGCGTTCACAACCTGCCCGTCAAGAACAGCTAGGCCTGCCAGGCCGGCAAGGCTCGCCGCCCAACCCAGGTTGCTGATGGACAAGGCCAGCGCCGTCTGCAGCAGCGCCGGGGCCAGCTGGCTAAGCAGCGGCGCGAGCTGGGCGGCATGGAACGTCAGGTCGGCGATGATCCAGGTGAGGTCGGTCATGAACGCGCCAGGATTGGTCAGCAGGTCGATCAGCAGCACTTCGGCGTAGTAGCCCAGTTCGCCCCATACGGCCACCCACCATCTCGGGTCAGTCGGATCCAGGACCTCGCTGGCGTGATCGTGGTTGTGACCGCCATCCAGGTCGTCGTCGTCGTTGTGCTCGTGCTCGTGCTCGTGCTCGTGGTCGTGGTCGTGGTGCTCGTCGTGCTCGTGGTCGTCGTGACTGTGGTCGACGATCGTTGGCGCTACAGCCGGCTGCGGCGCCGAGGCCAATGCTGCGCCGGACACCGCTTCGTAGGTGGCCATAGTGGTCGCGGCCTGGACCCACATTCGGAGGTAGTCGGCTTCGTTGAGCGCTATCGGAATGGTGTTGATGCCGAAGAAGTTGGTCGCGACCAATACACCATGGCTGGCGTGATTAGCGGCCAGCTCTGCCAACGTCGGCATGGTCGCCAGCGCGGTGACGTAGGCCGCAGCCGCTGCTTCGTGCAGGGAGGCATGCGCGGCGCTGTCGGCACTGGCTTTGGTCAGCCACGCCAGGTACGGGAGATGCGCGGCGAGGTAGCTCGCGGCGCTGGGTCCCTGCCATGCCCCGGCCTCGGTGGCGGCCAACGATTCCCGCAGCGCTTCGGCGATCGCGGTGTACTCAAGGCTCAGCAATGACCATGCGCCGGCGGCGGACAACAGTGGGCCGGGCCCAGGGCCGCTGCTCAACGCAGCTGAATGAACCTCTGGAGGAGATGCCATCCACATAGGCGCGGTCATAGAGCTCACCATACTGAAAATGAAAATCATTATCAATAACGATAAGAGTTGTGCGCTGGCCGTGGACGCCGAGGACTGCTGGTGGACACGTGACTGGTGGTACTGCTGTTCCCGTGAGGCGGATGTCCGTATGTCGGGCAAGCGCAAGACGTACGCCCCGGCGTTTCAGGGGCAGGCGGGCCGCCTGGTAGTCGAGACCGGTCGGCCCGTGCCCATGTGGCCGCCGAGATCGGTGTGGGTGAGCAAGCGTTGGGCCGCTGGGTGCGCCCCGCCGGCGAGGTGTCCGACGCCGACAATAATGGTGTGGCGCTTAATGCTGACGAGCGTCCTGAGCGGGTGCTGTTGAGCGAAGAGAACGCTGAATTGCGTTCGGGCCGGCAGCTTTTGAAAAATCCGCAGCTTCGTCGCCTCCGAACGGAACGGTGGAAGCGTACCGGGTCATCGAAGTCGAGAAGGTCAACTCGCCATCGTGCCGATGACCGGCGTTTCCATGACGTCTCCGGTCAGGTGTACGGCGCACCGCGATCCGGGCTGATCTGCAGATCCGAGTGAGGACGGGGAAGTCATTTCCGGTAAGACCGCGGCAGCCTCCATGCGTCGGCAGCGACTGGCCGGAATCAGCCCACGGCGGTTCGTTCCGGTGGCCACCCTCGTCGATCTCGACGCCCACCGGCCCACCGGCTTGGTAGATCGCCCATTCGATCAGGGGCGCTCGAGGTGAGCCCTGGACATACCCACTTCCTCCCAGCGAACCCGTGCACCGCTGTCTCGGGTGTCCACTGAAACTGAAGGCTCAATCACATGACAGACTCGCTCATCCCGGCCGTGACCACTCCAAGCCACGCTCACCAGAAGCCCGTTTCAGGTCGAAGTAGCTATGCCGTAACAAGCTCCACATCATTGAGGATGGCGGCATCGTCACGCGAGGGTGCGATCACTTTGCCCACCAGTCGATCGCCGTCTTTCCACAGCCGGGCCCGCAGCGTCTCGCCGGGGAAGACCACGCCGGCGAACCGGGCGCCGAAGGAACGGACCGCGCCGGCGTCGCCGTCCAGCGCGGTGTCCGCCGCTGCCTTGCAGGTCATGCCGTAGGTGCACAGGCCGTGCAGGATCGGCCGGTCGAAGCCCGCCGCGGCCGCGAACGCCGGGTCGGAGTGCAGCGGGTTGCGGTCGCCGCAGAGCCGGTAGAGCAGTGCCTGCTGCGGGGACACCGGGATGTCGACTTCGAAATCCGGTGCCCGGTCGGGCAGTTCGCTCGACGTCGACGGCCCGCGTTCGCCGCTGAAGCCACCCTCGCCGCGCGCGAAGATGGACCGGTGCTGCGTCCACAGCGGCGTGCCGTCGGTGCCGGTCACCGACGTCTCGAGCACCACCACCGCGGCCTTGCCCTTGTCCCACACCTCGACGATTCGGCTGACCGCGCGGGCACTCCCCGACGGCGGCAGCGGCGCCGGCACGGTCACCTTCTCCGAGGCGTGCAGGATCTTGGCCAGGTCGATCTCGATCCCCGGCCAGCTCACCTTCGGCGGGTCCACCTCGTTGAACGAGGCCGCGACACAGCCGAAGGTCGGCAGCACCTGCGGCGTGCGGTCCACCACGTAGCTCAGCTCACGCGGATCCATCGGGTCCGACCCGGCGCCCAGCGCCAGGTTGTAAAGCTGCACATTGGTTGCGGTCCAGGAGAATTCGACCTGGCCGAACTCTGCTCCCAGTGCGACGTCGAGATCGATCGCCATAATCAGGCCTTTCCGGCGATGTCGAGGGCGGCCAGGTAGCCGAACGTCATGGCGGGTCCGATGGTGCCGCCGGGGCCGGGGTAGGTGTGGCCCATCACCGGTGCGCTGACGTTTCCTGCTGCATACAGTCCCGCGATGACACTGCCGTCGTCGCGCAGTGCCCGGCCGTTGACGTCGGTGCGGATCCCGCCCTTGGTGCCCAGGTCACCGGGCACCATCTTGGCCGCGTAGAACGGGCCTTGCGCGATCTGGCCCAGGTTGGGGTTCGGCTTGTTGGTCGGGTCACCGTAGTAGCGGTCGTAGGCGCTCTCGCCGCGGTGGAAGTCCTCATCCACGCCCGTCCGCGCGAACTCGTTGAACCGCTCGACGGTCGCTGCCAGTGCGGCGGCCGGCACGCCGGTCTTGGTCGCCAGCTCTTCCAGGGTGTCGGCGGAGACGATCACCCCGGACTCCAGCCACTTCTTCGGGATCCGCTGTCCCGGCTGCAATCCCGCGAAGATGTAGTTGTTGCGGTAGCGCTGGTCGAAGATCAGCCAGGCCGGGATGTTCTCGCCGGGGCCGGGGCCCTGACCGAACTCGCCGCCGTACATGTGGTGGCAGGCCTCGACGTAGGGCATCGACTCGTTCATGAACCGCTTGCCGGCCATGTTGACGATGATCGATCCGGGCGAGTTGCGCTCCGAGAGCGCGAACCACGGTGCCCCGGGCAGCGGCACCGTCGGCCCCCACCAGGAGTCCTCCATGATGTCCAGGGCGGCGCCGAGCTTCTCGCCGGCCACGATCCCCTCGCCGGTGTTGGCCTTGGCGCCCACGGTCCATTCGGTGGTGATCGGCGCGCGCTGGTACTTCACCCGCATCTGTTCGTTGTGCTCGAACCCGCCGCTGGCCAGGATGACCCCGCGCCGTGCGCGGATCAGCCGCGGCTCACTCGACTCGGAGTCGCCCGCCGCCCGGACGTAGACACCGGAGACCACGCCGTCTTCCACGTAGAGGTCGGTCAGCGCGGTATTGAGCTGCACCGGAACTCCGGCTTTCTGCAGGCCGATGCGCAGCGGGGCGATCAGAGCCCGGCCCATCCCGACCAGGTTCTTGCCGGTGGCCTGGGCCCACATGGTGCGGGCGCCCACTTTCAGGCTGCGCAGCACCCCGCGCGGGTGGCGCTTGAGCTGGTTGAGCCGGACGTAGTCCTGCTGCATGACAACGACGTTCAGCGGCACTTTGCCGTAGGCCGGCTCCAGGTCGTTCATGTCCGCGCCCAGCTTCTTGGCGTTGAACGGCTTCGGCTCGATCGAACGGCCGGTGGGCTTGCCGCCGGGCTGCTCGGGGTAGTAGTCGGCGTAACCGGGAACCCAGCACATCTTCAACGGCGAGTTCTTCAGCACGAACGACAGCATCTCCGGCCCGCGCTGCAGATAGGTGTCGATCTTCTCGGCGGGAACCACGTCGCCGACGATGGTGTGCAGATAGGTGCGAGCAGCCTGGACGTCATCTTTGACGCCGGCGCGCTGCAGCACCTCGTTGTTGGGGATCCACACGCCACCACCGGAGCGAGCGGTCGAGCCGCCGTAGTGGGCGGCTTTCTCGATGACGATGGTGGACAGTCCCTGGTGGGCGGCGGTGAGCGCGGCGACCATCCCGGCGCCGCCGCTTCCGACCACGACGACGTCGTACTCCTGTTCGGCCATGTAGAACACGTTATAGAATTGCCCCGCCCGGGCGCCAGTTGGCTGGGCTTATCGCGCGCGCGGCTCCCGTGCAACCGTTCCCTACCCTGCTGGTAACACCTGGGTTTCGGCCAGGTCATGGCCACCTGGCGACACGGTAGAACGTGTTCTAGTTCCGGCTTGGACGCAGGGCCTTTCTGCCCTTTTGTCTCAGGTGAAGGCATGCTTTACTGGCGCTAGAACGTATCGTTTCTCCTGCGGTTCAGTAGTGAGGAGTTGTCATCGTGGCCAGCCCTACTATCCCGTCAGCCACCGGTATTCCGGCCGGTTTCGACTTCACCGATCCGGAAATCTATGCCGAGCGACTGCCCGATGCGGAGTTCGCCGAACTGCGGCGCAGTGAGCCGATCAAGTGGATCGAGCAGCCCGACGATAAGAGTGGCGGCTTCAAAGACGGCGGTTACTGGGCGATCACCCGCCATGAGGACGTCAAGGAGATCTCGCGGCTCGACGGCGTGTTCTCCAGTGAGCGCAACGGGGCGATCCCCAGGTTCCATGACGAGACAACCCGTGAACAGCTCGACGCGCAGCGGATCTTGATGTTGAACCAGGACGCGCCGAAGCACACGCGGCAGCGGCGGATCATTTCCCGTGGCTTTACGCCGCGACACATCTTGCCCTTGCACGATGACCTGCAGGCGCGGGCGCAGGCCATCACCAAAGAGGCGCTGGCGCGCGGTCGCGGTGACTTCGTGGTGGAAGTGGCCTCGGAGTTGCCGTTGCAGGCGATCGCAGGGTTGATGGGGGTGCCGCAGGAGGACCGCGGCAAGTTGTTCGACTGGACCAACCAGATGACGTCGTACGACGACCCCGAATTCGCGCACTATGACCCTGCGGCCTCGGCGCTGGAGATCATCACCTATGGGCTCAAGCTCGCGGAGCTCAAGCGGCGCAACCCCGGCCCCGACATCGTGACGACGCTGGTCGAGGCCGACGTCGACGGCGAGAAGCTGGGCGATGACGAGCTGGGCTACTTCATCATCCTGTTGGCGGTGGCCGGTAGCGAAACCACTCGCAACTCGATCACCCAGGGGATGATGGCGTTCACCGAGCATCCCGAGCAGTGGGAGCTGTTCAAGAAAGAACGTCCGGCGACTACCGCCGACGAGGTGGTGCGCTGGGCCACTCCGGTGACATCGTTTCAGCGCACCGCAACGCGTGATCACAACCTGAACGGCACGTTGATCAAAGAGGGGCAGCGGGTGGTGATGTTCTACCGCGCGGCCAACTTCGACGAGACGGTGTTCGACAAGCCGCAGGAGTTCAACATCTTGCGTGACCCGAACCCGCATGTCGGTTTCGGTGGTACTGGTGCGCACTACTGCATCGGCACACATCTGGCACGGATGACCATCGGACTGATCTTCAACGCGATCGCCGACAACATCCCCGACCTCAAGCCACTGGACCGCCCGCAGCGGCTGCGTTCGGGTTGGCTCAATGGCATCAAACACTGGCACGTCGACTACACCGGTGGTCGGTGATCAGGAACCGCCGATCTTGCAGCGGGTGAAGTAGGGCAGATCGGTCAGCGGCGCCGCCACGGTGGGCTGCGGCCTCGTCTCCGTGTTGGCGTTTTAGAACACGTTATAGAATTGCCGCTGAACGGCTCGTTTCATCCGCTCAACACCACCCGAGGGGACCATCGAAGATGCTCAGCGCCCAGATCCGTGAGGAACTCGCTGCCGAGTTGGCGCAAGCGGAGCGGAGTCGGGTTCCGATCTCTCCGTTGACGGCGGCTCAGCCCGGCATCGACGTCGTCGACGCCTACGAGATCCAGCTGATCAATATCCGCCAGCGGATCGCCGAGGGCGCCCGCGTCGTCGGACACAAGGTCGGCCTGTCCAGCGAGGCGATGCAGCAGATGATGGGCGTCGACGAACCGGACTACGGGCACCTGCTCAACGAGATGCAGGTGTTCGAGGACTCCCCGGTCAAGGCGTCGAACTACCTCTACCCGCGGATCGAAGTAGAGGTGGCCTTCATCCTGGCCGCGGATCTGCCGGGCGCCGACTGCACCGAAGAGGACGTGCTGGCCGCGACCGAGGCCTTCGCCCCGGCGATCGAACTGATCGACAGCCGGATCACCGACTGGAAGATCAAACTCTGCGACACCATCGCCGACAACGCCTCATCGGCGGGATTCGTGCTGGGCAAGCAGCGGGTCAAGCCCGGTGACATCGACATCAAGAACATCGACGCGTCCTTGACCAAGAACGGCGAGGTGGTCGCCCAGGGCCGCAGTGACGCGGTGCTGGGCAACCCGGTCACCGCGGTGGCCTGGCTGGCTCGCAAGGTGGAAAGCTTCGGGGTGCGGTTGAAGGCCGGCGACATCGTGTTGCCGGGCACCGCGACCCGGGCCATCGATGTACATGCCGGTGACGACTGTGTTGCCGAGTTCACCGGGCTGGGTTCTGTCCGGCTGGTTTTCGAATAGATTCGAATTGAGGAGCGTTCATGGCTGCTAAGGCCTCAGTGGCGATTGTCGGGTCGGGCAATATCAGCACTGACCTGTTGTACAAGTTGCTGCGTTCGCAGTGGCTGGAGCCGCGCTGGATGATCGGCATCGATCCGGAGTCTGAGGGCTTGGCTCGGGCGCGCAAGCTGGGTTTGGAGACCTCGGCCGAAGGAGCGGACTGGCTGCTGGGGTTGGATGAGAAGCCGGATTTCGTGTTCGAGGCCACCAGTGCTTATGTGCACAAGGCGTATGCGCCCAAGTATGAGGCCGCCGGGATCCGGGCGATCGATTTGACCCCGGCCGCGGTGGGTCCGGCGGTGATTCCGCCGGCAAACCTGCACGAGCACGTCGACGCGCCCAACGTCAATATGATCACCTGCGGTGGGCAGGCCACCATTCCGATCGTGTACGCGGTCACCCGCGCGGTCACAGCCCAGGGCGGCACCGTCCCGTATGCCGAGATCGTGGCCAGTGTTGCGAGTGTGTCGGCCGGCCCGGGCACCCGGGCCAACATCGATGAGTTCACCAAGACCACCTCGCGTGGGGTGGAGGTCATCGGTGGTGCGCAGCGCGGCAAGGCGATCATTATCTTGAATCCGGCTGATCCGCCGATGATCATGCGCGACACCATTTTCTGCCAGATCCCCGAGGACGCCGACCGCGACGCGATCACCGCGTCCATCAAGGACGTCGTCGCCCAGGTGCAGACCTACGTGCCGGGCTACCGGCTGCTCAACGAGCCGCAGTTCGATGAGCCGTCGCTGAATTCGGGTGGGCGTGCGGTGGTGACCACGTTCGTCGAGGTTGAGGGTGCCGGGGATTACCTGCCACCGTATGCGGGCAACCTGGACATCATGACGGCGGCGGCGACCAAGGTCGGCGAGGAGATCGCCCGCGAGATGGCCGGCGTCACGGCTGGAGGAGCGAAATGAGCGACCACATCTTCGATGTGCGGATCACCGACACCTCGCTGCGCGACGGCAGCCACCATAAGCGGCATCAGTTCACTCTCGATGAGGTCGGCGCGATCGTGGCCGCCCTGGATGCTGCCGGGGTGCCGGTGATCGAGGTGACCCACGGTGACGGGTTGGGCGGGTCGAGCTTTAACTACGGGTTTTCCAAGACTCCGGAACAGGAGCTGATCAAGCTGGCGGCGCAGACCGCCAAAGACGCCAAGATCGCCTTCCTGATGCTGCCGGGGGTGGGCACCAAGGAGGACATCAAAGAGGCCCAGGACAACGGTGGCGCGATCTGCCGGATCGCCACGCATTGCACCGAGGCCGACGTCTCGATCCAGCACTTCGGCTTGGCCCGCGAGCTGGGGTTGGAGACGGTGGGGTTTTTGATGATGGCCCACACCATCTCTCCGGAGAAGCTGGCTGCGCAGGCCCGGATCATGGCCGATGCGGGTTGTCAGTGTGTGTATGTGGTGGATTCGGCTGGTGCGCTGGTGCTCGAAGGGGTGGCCGACCGGGTGTCGGCGTTGGTCGCTGAGCTCGGTGATGACGCGCAGGTGGGTTTTCACGGGCATGAGAACCTCGGGCTGGGGGTGGCTAACTCGGTGGAGGCGGTGCGTGCCGGGGCCAAGCAGATCGATGGTTCGGTGCGGCGGTTCGGTGCGGGTGCGGGCAACGCTCCGGTGGAGGCGTTGATCGGGGTGTTCGACAAGATCGGTGTCAAGACCGGTATCGACTTCTTCGACATCGCTGATGCCGCTGAGGACGTGGTGCGCCCGGCAATGCCCGCCGAGTGCGTGCTGGACCGCAACGCGTTGGTGATGGGCTATTCCGGGGTGTACTCGAGTTTCCTCAAGCACGCCGTGCGCCAGGGTGAGCGTTACGGGGTGCCGGCGCATGAGTTGCTGCTGCGGGTCGGTCAGCGCAAGCTGATCGGCGGCCAGGAAGACCAGCTCATCGACATCGCACTGGAAATCCAGCGAGAGCGGGCCACGAAATAACCGCAGCATGACCACACGGCCACAAGCCCAGGCAATCCTGGAGCAGCTGGCCGGACCGCAGGCGCGGCTGCGCGACGACCAGTGGGCGGCGATCGAGGCGCTGGTGGTGGCGCGCCGCCGCGCGCTGGTGGTGCAGCGGACCGGCTGGGGCAAGTCGGCGGTGTATTTCATCGCCGCGAAGCTGCTGCGGGCCAGTGGGCACGGTCCGACGGTGATCGTGTCGCCGCTGCTGGCGCTGATGCGCAACCAGGTCGCCGCGGCCGAACGCGCCGGTGTGCACGCGGCCACCATCAACTCATCCAACGTGACCGAGTGGGCCGACGTACAACGCCGGGTGGCCGCGGGCGAACTCGACGTGCTGCTGGTCAGCCCGGAGCGGCTCAACAATCCCGACTTCCGCGATCAGGTGTTGCCGGCACTGGCCGCCAAGGCAGGGCTGGTCGTGGTCGACGAGGCGCACTGCGTCTCGGACTGGGGACACGACTTCCGGCCCGATTACCGGCGTATCCGCACCCTGATCGCCGAGCTGGGCGCCGACATCCCGGTGCTGGCCACTACGGCAACCGCCAACGACCGGGTGGTCTCCGACGTCGCCGGCCAGCTGGGGGTCGGCGGTGGCGACACCCTGGTGCTGCGTGGCGGCCTGGACCGCGAATCGCTGCGGATGTCGGTGGTGCACGCCGGTGGTCCAGCGCAGCGGGCCGCCTGGATCGGCACTCACCTGCAGCAGCTGCCCGGATCCGGGATCGTCTACACGCTCACCGTGGCCCAAGCCCACGATGTGGCCGCCGACCTGCGCGCGCAGGGGTTCGCGGTGGCCGCCTACACCGGTTCGACCGACTCGGCCGATCGCGAGCAGCTGGAGGCCGACCTGCTGGCCAACCGGGTCAAGGCGCTGATCGCCACCTCGGCGCTGGGCATGGGATTCGACAAACCCGATCTGGGATTCGTCGTCCACCTGGGCGCACCGTCCTCGCCGATTGCCTACTACCAGCAGGTCGGTCGCGCCGGGCGCGCCACCGCCAGCGCCGAGGTGATCCTGTTGCCCGGCGCCGAGGACGCCGACATCTGGCGCTACTTCGCGTCGCTGGCCTTCCCGGCGGAGTCCTTGGTGCGCAAAGTGATCGGCGAACTGTCCCCTGATCAGCCGCTGTCGACGCCGGCGCTGGAAGCGCGGGTCGACCTGAACCGGTCGCGGTTGGAGATGGTGCTCAAGGTCTTAGATGTGGACGGCGCGGTGCGCCGAGTCAAGGGCGGCTGGCTGGGCACCGGAGCCCCGTGGACCTACGACGAGGCGCGCTACCGCAAGCTCGATGAGCTACGCCGGGCCGAGCAGCAGGCCATGCTGGACTACCAACGCACCGACGGTTGCCGGATGACTTTTCTGCGGGCCCAACTCAATGACCCCCAGCTGCAGGCAGGGGAGCGCTGCGGACGGTGCGACAACTGCGCCGGACCGCGGTTTGACGCCGCCGTGGATCCCAGCGCCGCCGCCGCCACCCGTGAGCGGCTGATGCGTCCCGGCGTGGAGATCACGCCGCGGCGACAGTGGCCGTCGGGGCTGGCGCAGCTCGGCGTCGACCTGTCCGGCCGGATCGCCGACGGGCCGGAACCGGGCCGGGTCATCGGCCGTCTCACCGACCTGGGCTGGGGTGCACGGCTGCGGCGGCTGCTCGACGAGCCGGACCGCGAAGTGCCCGACGAGGTGGTGCGTGCGGCCGTGAGCGTGCTGGCCGGCTGGGAGTGGCGGACCCGGCCGACCGCGGTGCTGGGCCTGGACTCGGCAACGCACCCGGTGCTGATCGGCTCGTTGACCGACCGGCTGGCCGAACTCGGCCGCCTGACCCGGTTGGACACCTTGCGGTATGCCCCGAACCGGCGCGCGACGACGGCGGCGAACTCGGCCTACCGGGTCGCCGCGCTGCAGGGTTGCTGGCTGCCGCCGGCGGAACTTCCGGCCGATATCGGCCCGGTGTTGCTGGTCGACGACGTCACCGACACCGGGTGGACGTTGACCATGGCGGCCCGGGTGCTGCGGGCTGCGGGCGCCCCGCAGGTACTGCCGTTCGCCCTGGCCAGCGTGAACTGAAAACGCGGGTACCGTCGAGTGATGAGCGGTATTACTCGAGCGATCGCGGTCAGCTTGCTCAGCGTGGCCGCGGTACTGACACCGGTGGCCAACGCCGCACCGCAGCAATGCGACCAGACCTTCGGCAACTCCATCGACGCGTACCTGAACCGACACCCGGACGTCCGGGCCGAGCTAGACGAGAAGGGACGGCAGGAGGATCCCGGCGCCCCCAACCCGGTGCTGTCCTACCTCGAACGGCACCCGCATGTACGGGAGGCGTTGATCACGCTGTCCCAGCAGTGTGTGTGACGAACGGCGACCGGAACACATAGCGGCTGGTGGGCACGGTGTCGATGTTCAACTGCGCACCGAACGCGCTGACACTGGCGATCATCCGGCCCACCCGATCGCTGAGGTCGGCCTCGTCGGCCGCGCCGTAGAACGCGTACGGGTCGGACACCGCCTCGTCGGGGAAGTTCTCCTCGACGATGGCGTCGATGCCGGGTGCGTCCTCGGTGAGCGGGCGGATCACGACATTCTGGGTGTAGCCGAAGGTCGCCTGGGTGTCGATCGCGACCTGGGTGTGGTCGATGTGCCAGCGGTGCAGCCAGGTCGCCTCGTCCAAATCAGCCGGCCGCCGCAGTAGCGCCACATTGGCCAGCCCCCGGGTACGGCGGCCCTCGCCGAGGTCCGGCGGCGGCATCGGCATCGATTCGGTCACCAAATATGCTGCCGCCGAATCAGATTCGGCCTCGATCAGTGCAATGGCTGCCCGGGTCGCTTCGCCGTAGTACTGCTGGGTCCACAGGCTGATGACGGCCGCCGCCGGCGGATCCAGCGTCGTCAGGGTCATCATGGAGTCGCGCACCGGCTCGTCGCGCACGTTGACCACGACGCCCGGCAGCCCCAGATCCAGTAGTTTCGCCGCGATCGGACCCCGCAGATTCTGGCACCATTGGTCGCTGAAATCGGCTGTACGCGCGACGATCATGACCTTTTCCATCGATGTCTCCTTAGCCGGTTGCGGCGCGGAACGCCGAGACGAGTTCGCCCAGCAGCTCGGTGGCCCGGCCGATGTCCTTGGGTAGTGAGCAGGTGACCCGCACATCGGTGACCCCGGCGGCTACCAGTGCCGGTGCGGAGGCCGCGGTGGCCGCGGTGTCCAGGGAACCGTCCGGGTTCTTGGCGGTGGTGGCGTGGCCCAGTACCTGCAGGCCGGTCGGATCGCCGCCCAGTGCGGCGATGCGGTCCTTCATCGCCGCGATGGCACCGGCCGGGTCGCGCATCGCCGGACCCCACGGGATCCAGCCGGACCCGAACCGGGCCAGCCGGCGCGCCACCGCGTCGTTGACGGTGCCGCTCACCCAGATCGGAACCCCGCCTGCGGCAACGGGCTTGGGCATCTGGTGAATGTTCTGGAACGACAACTCCGGGGACGTGTAGCTGCTGCGCTGCTGGGTCCACAGCGTCTGGCACACCTCCAGGGTGTGATCCAGCAGTCGCCCGCGGCGCTCGAATGACAGTCCGGCGGCCTCGTACTCCTCGCGTTGCCAGCCGACGCCCACGCCGAGATCCAGCCGCCCTCCCGACAGCACATCCAGGGTGGCCAGCTCTTTGGCCAGCACCGCCGGACGGCGCAGTGCCGCCAGCAACACCGCAGTGCCCAAACGGATGTGAGTCGTGGTCGCGGCCAGCGCGGTGAGCACGATCAGCGGATCCAGCCACTGTCCGTCGGGCCCGGTCGGCTGGCGCCCGCCGGCGATCCCGCCGAGCCGAGGGTCGGCGTACGCATCCGGATTCTCGCCGAACACCACGTGGTCGGAGACCACCACCCGATCGACACCCGCAGCGTCCATCGCCGCGCCCAGCGCCAGGGTGGTGCCCCAGTCGTGACCGGCATCGTCGGTGAAAGTCTTCAGCTGCAAAGAGATCTGGGGTCTGTTCATGAGCGCACCTGCCGGGCCGGTCGCGACTCGATCGCGTCGATGGTCAGTTTTCGCTGGGCGATCCGCCAGCCCTGCCCGACGCGGTGATAGGCGTCGCGGTAGCGCAGGTACCAGATCTGGTCGGTGAGCTTGCCGTCGTGCTCGATCCAATGGTGCGCTACCCCGGTGATCTCTCCGCTCGCGACGTCGGTCGAGGTTGAGGTAGAGGCGGTGTAGACCTCGCCGACGATGCCGTGCTGGGTGCGGGTTACCGCGGCCAGTGCCGACATCGCATCCCGCACGCCGGCGTGGCCGTGGTGGCGCACGCATGGCTCCAGGTGATCCGGCGGATCCGGCAGGACGAGTTCGGCGTCGGCGGTGAACAATTCGGCTACCTCGTCGAATCGTCGCGCATCGACGTAGCTGGCGTAGCGGTGCACGAGCTCGGACAGCTCCAGGCGGGACGCAGTCGACAAGACCAGCGCCGTCATGTCGCCGAACCTAACAGCCAAACGGGCTTGGTTCCGCCCAGTTGCGCGGTGAGCGCCTCGGCGGTCCGCAGCAGTCCGCGCGCCCACTTGGTGATCTCGGAGTCGGTCAGTGCGCGCTGGGCGTGCAGCGACACCACCATTGCCTGGCGTTGATGGTGATCGTAGACCGGCGCGGAGATCACGCTGATGTCGTGGCGGCCCCGGCTGCCGGCTTCGCCACGCAGATAGACCCGTTCGCCGATATCGGAGACCAGCTCGCCGAGCAGGGCGCGCAGCTCGTCGGGCAGATCGCTGGGCAGTCCTGCCATCAACCCGTAGAGCCGCTGCCCGCCGGGTGTCAGTCGCTCGACCAGGTAGCCGTCGGCACGGCATTCGTCGACGACGCGTTGTAGGCGCTCGCTCTCCGATCGCAGCGGGATGGTGGGCTGGCGGGCCAGCCAGTCCTGCAGCGCAGGGTCGTCCCAGAGCACGAACATCAATCCGACGGGAGGCGCGAACGGATAACTCTGGCCAGCCTGAACTCCCAGCCGCGCATTGGGCGCCGCCACCAGCTCCAGCACGGTGATTCGGTCGTCGACCACCGCGCTCAGCGCCGCAGACGTGGCGAAATCCGCGGACAGCCGCCGCAGTTGCTCGCGCGCCTCGGGACCGACCCGCAGCGACTGTTGGGCCGCGCGACCGAGCGAGATCAGGCCCGCCCCGAGCCGGTAGGTCTTGGCGGGATCGTCTCGCCTCAGATAGCCGGCGTCGGCCAGGGCGTTGGCGATGCCCAGGCAGGTCGGCTTGGACAGCTCGGTGCGCCGGGCCAGTTCGGACAATCCAAAGCTCTGGTCGGGGTGGCGGGCCAGAAAGTCCAGGATCGTCACCACCCGCTCGGTCGGCGGGGACGACCGCACGACTCGTGGGGGCGCCGCTTGTTCAGGCACAGCCATTGCAGCATGCTACCGCGACCGTCTAAAGTCGGTTCGAGATATCTACCATGTCGGTCCAATATTGAACCAATCGACGATCTGTGAGGTGTTGCAGCGATGTACTCCGAACCCCTTTCGGCCGCGATCGCCGAGGCGGAGAAGCTGGTCGCCGCGGCTCCGCACATCGAGACCGAGGCCGACTTGCTCGAGGGCCTGCAATACCTGGCCGGCGGCGTCGAGGCGTGTGTGCACGCCGCCTTCAACAGCGAGCGTGACCACCCGTTCTTACTGTCGGGCACCGGGCCGTTCACCAAGATGGGTCTGGACAACCCCGACACGCTGTACTTCGGCACCGTCGTGCGCCCCGGCAATGACTACGTGGTGCAGGGGACCCGGGGGACCACCACCGACCTCAGTTTCCAGCTGCTCGGAGGCGAATACACCGACGACAACGTCCCGGCCAGTGAGGCCGCCTTCGACGACCGCGAACTCGATGTTGCCGCCGACGGCACCTTCACCTGGCGCTTCCAGCCGAAGGCGCCGGCGCAACTGGTGATCCGCGAGGTCTACAACGACTGGGCCGCCCAGCGCGGCACCCTCTCGATCGCCAGGACCGACACCGAAGGCACCGCACCGCCGCCGTTGACCCGCCAGTTGATCGAGAAGCGTTATGCGGCAGCGGGAAAACAGCTGATCAACCGCATCAAGACCTGGCTCGCGTTCCCACAGTGGTTCTACCTGAACCTCCCGGTCAACGCTATGGTGGCGCCGCGACTCACGCCGGGCGGTCTGGCCACGCAGTACTCGTCGGCCGGGCACTACGAGCTCGCGCCCGGCCAGGCGCTGGTCATCACCCTGCCGGTGTCGGACGCGCCGTACCTCGGCTTCCAGTTGGGCAGCCTGTGGTACATCTCGCTGGACTACATCAACCACCAGACCTCGCTGAACGGCACTCAGGCGCAAGCCGATCCGGACGGCAAGATCCGGATCGTGGTCTCCGACACCGATCCCGGGGTCACCAACTGGGTCGAGACCCTGGGCCATCGGCGCGGGTTCCTGCAGTTCCGCTGGCAGCGGGTGTCGCGGCAACTGACCGAGGCTGACGGTCCGACCGTCGAGCTCATCGACGTCGACGCCGTGCAGTCGGCACTGCCCTTCTATGACCACAACAAGATTTCGCAAGAGGACTGGCGAGCGCGAATCGCGCAGCGGCAGCAGCAAATCGCTAACAGAATGCTGGGGTGAAGATGACGGGAATGCTGACGAGCAAAGTCGTCGTGATCAGCGGGGTCGGGCCGGGCCTCGGCAGCACGATGGCCACTCGGTTCGCGGCCGAGGGTGCCGACCTGGTGCTGGCCGCGCGCAGCGCCGATCGCCTGGAAGAGGTGGCCAAGCAGGTCAGGGCCGCGGGGCGCCGTGCCCTGGTGGTCCCGACCGACATCACCGACGACGACCAGGTAACCCAGCTGGTGGAGGCAGCGTCGGCCGAGTTCGACCACATCGACGTGTTGATCAACAACGCCTTCCGGGTACCGTCGATGAAGCCATTGGCGCAGACCACATTTCAGCACATCCGCGACGCCATCGAACTCAGCGGGCTCGGCGCGCTGCGGCTGACCCAGGGCTTCACGCCGGCTCTGGCCGCGGCGAAGGGCTCGATCGTCAACCTGAACTCGATGGTGATCCGGCACTCGCAGCCCAAGTACGGCGCATACAAGATGGCCAAGGCTGCGCTGCTGGCGATGTCGCAGTCGCTGGCGTCCGAACTGGGCGAGCAGGGTATCCGCGTCAACTCCGTTGCACCCGGATACATCTGGGGCGACACCTTGCAGAGTTACTTCGCCCACCAGGCCGGCAAGTACGGCACCACCGTCGAGCAGATCTACGCGGCCACCGCCGCCAACTCCGACCTGAAGCGGCTGCCCACCGAGGACGAAGTGGCCTCGGCGGTGCTGTTTTTGGCCAGCGACCTGGCCAGCGGCATCAGCGGCCAGGTTCTCGACGTCAACTGCGGGGAGTACCACAACTGATGACCGCTCGTACCAATGTCGGCACCGTCGAGGATCTGCACGCCTCGGCCACAAAGATGGTGGGTCTGGACGACTTCGGTCCCGACGACGACAATTACCGCGAAGCACTCGGTGTATTGCTGGACTCCTATCGCAGCGAGGCCGACCTCACCGAGTTGGGCAGCAAGATGAACCGGTTCTTCCTGCGCGGTGCGCTGGTGGCCCGGCTGCTGTCACAGGCCGGCTGGAATGCCAATCCTGAGTACACCCAGGTCGGCATCGAGCGGCCGATCTTCGTCACCGGGCTGCCCCGCACCGGAACGACCGCGCTGCACCGGCTACTGGGGGCCGATCCGGCGCACCAGGGCTTAGAGATGTGGCTGGCCGAGTTTCCGCAGCCGCGGCCGCCACGCGAAACCTGGGACAGCAACCCGGTTTACCAGCAGATGAAGGCCCAGTTCGAACGGCACCATGACGAGAACCCGGACTACACCGGGCTGCACTTCATGACCGCCGACGGCCTGGAGGAATGCTGGCAGCTGCTGCGCCAATCGCTGCACTCGGTGTCCTATGAGACGCTGGCGCACCTGCCTACTTATTCACGCTGGCTCTCCGAGCAGGACTGGACCCCGGCGTACCAGCGGCATCGCCGCAACCTGCAGCTGATCGGTCTCAACGACCCGGACAAGCGGTGGGTGCTTAAAAATCCCAGCCATCTGTTCGCGTTGGACGCGATCATGGCGGTCTATCCCGACGCGCTCATCGTGCAGTGCCATCGGCCGGCCGAGACCATCCTGGCGTCGATGTGCTCACTGGCTCGGCACACCACCGAAGGTCAGTCGAACACCTTCGTCGGCGCGCAGATCGGCGCCGACGAGATGGAGACCTGGGCGCGGGGGCTGGAGCTGTTCAACAGCCAACGCGCCCAATATGACCAGGCCCAGTTCTGCGACATCGATTACCAGGATTTCGTCGCCGACCCGCTGGCCACCGCCGCGGGCATCTACGAACGCTTCGGCCTGCCGCTCTCCGACGAGGCGCGCCAGGCCATGGCCGACGACTATGCCGCCAGCAAGACCGGCCCGCGCGCGCCCAAGCACGAATACTCGCTGGCCGACTACGGGTTGACCGCCGAGCAGGTCCGGGAGCGCTTCGCCGGCCTGTAGCCGCGCCAGCAGCTTAGTGACTGCTCGCAGGGCGTGGGGCTAGTCGATGCCGTCGCCGGGCGGGGGAGCGCTGGAGCCCTCCTCCAGATGGCCCTCGGCGACCGCGTGCGCAATGCTCTTGGAGAGCTTCGGGCAGCCGCGGCTGCGACTACTGGAGTGGCCGGCCTCGCGTTCGGCGGCGAAGTAGGCACACTGCTGCACCGCCGCTGAATTCCATTGCACCGAGGTGTATCCGGGCCCCAGCTTCTTGACCTCGACGGTGGCGGTGCAGTGCCGGCATTCCACCGGCATCAGACCCGAATGCAGGTAGCGGTCGGTATCTCGTTCGGTCGCAGCACGAATCGCCTCGTAGCGTTCCGGGTCGACCGGAAACAGCGGTTGCCGCGAGTAGCGGGTGTCGGGCCCGTCGTCGGGGGAGTCGCCGTGCTCGCCGTGGTCGTCGTGCGGACCGTAGAACATCAGCATGGACCGGGCCAGCTCACCGGCGTCGGGAACCTCGCGGGCCATGGCGCCAGGCCTACTCTGCGTTAACGGTTTCGGAAGCCTTTGCGGCTTTCGCTTCCTCTTCCTGCACCCGCAGGTTCTCGGCGACTTCGGCGTTCCACTTCTCGTTGGCCACCGTCGCGTCGATCTCGATCTCGAAGCGATCGGTCATCTCGGGCGTGACGTCGGCAGCGTCGACGTAGAACTGCGAGTACCACCGGCGCAGCTGGTAGACCGCGCCGTCTTCCTCGACTAGCAGCGGGTTCTCGATCCGACTCTTGTGCGTCCAGATCTCCACGTCCTGCAGGAAGCCCTTGCTGACCCCGTCGGTCATGGCGTCGGCGATCTTCTCGGTCGTCGCGTCGTCGAGCCCCTTGGGCTTCTGCACGATCACGCCCCACATCAGCCGGAACTGGTCCTGGCTGATCGGGTAGTGGCAGTTGATCAGGATCGACTCGGCCTTGAAACCGCCGTAGCTGTTGTGCAGCCAGTTGATCATGAACGACGGGCCGAAGTAGGACGCCTCGGAGTCCAATTCCGAACCGCCGTAACTGGTGCCCAGGCCGGGAACATCGGAACGCCCGACGTTGTGCAGGTACTGCGAGGCGACGTGGCCCTCGAAGACGTTCTTGAACGAGGTGGGCAGGCCGTAGTGGATGTAGAAGAAGTGTGCGAAGTCGGTGACATTGTCGATGATGTCGCGGCAGTTGGAGTCGATCACCATGGAGTTCCAGCGCCAGTCGGTCCACTCACCGCTCGACCACTCCGGGATCTCCGGGATCCGCACCTCGTCCGGCGGCGGGTTGCCTTCGGGGTCGTTGTACATGAACAGCAGCCCGCCGCGCACGTCGGTCGGGAAGGACTGGGTGCGCGCCACCCGCGGGGTCCGCTTGGAGTACGGCACCAGTTTGCAGCGCCCGTCGCCGCCCCAGCGCCAGTCGTGGAACGGGCAGGCGACCTCGTCGCCCTTGATCTCACCGCGGCTCAGGTCGCCGCCCATGTGGCGGCAGTAGGCGTCGAGCACGTGCAGCTCACCCTGCGAGTCGGCGAAAACCACCAGCTTGGCGCCGAACGCGTGAATCGAGTGCGGCTTGCCGTCCTGGAAGTCCTTCACCGGGCCCAGGCAGTGCCAGCCACGCGCATAGCGGTCCGGCAGTGTTCCGGTATCGATGTGGCGGACGCCGACCTCGGCGTTGTCAGTGCTCACCTGTTGCCTCCAACCTTCGCTTCTAACTAGAACACGTTACAGTTTTGACGCCTGTTTACGCAATAAGCCCTGCTGGTTCGGGGTCTTTCGTCCCTGGTATATGTGGACGATGCAGCTGTTCTCCTTCAATGGCCGGGCGCCCAAGATCGATCCCACCGCCTTCGTGGCTCCCACCGCCACGCTCATCGGGGACGTCACCATCGAAGCCGGGGCCTCGGTGTGGTTCGGCGCCATCCTGCGCGCCGATGACGCGCCGATCGTGGTGCGCGAGGGTGCCAACGTGCAGGACGGCTCGGTGTTGCACGTGCCGCCGGGCGTTCCGGTGGACATCGGCCCGGGCGCGACGATCGCGCACATGTGCCTCATCCACGGCGCCAACATCGGCGCCGAGGCATTGATCGGCAACCACGCCACCGTGCTCGACGGCGCGGTGATCGGCAGCCGCAGCCTGGTTGCGGCCGGCGCGACGGTGCTTGCCGGCACCAAGATCCCGGCCGGGGTGCTGGTGACCGGCTCGCCCGCCGTCGTCAAAGGTCCGATCGCGGGAACCGGAGCAGAGATGTGGATCAACGCCAACCCGCCGTATTACCGCGACCTGGCGAAGCGGTACCGCGAAGGCATGGAGCCGGTCGCCGAACAGTGACCGGCCGGCGCCGCAAGGCCTACATCTTGGCCTAGATCTTGCGGGCCGTCTTCGCGGCGCGGTCCAACTCCCAGTAGGCGCGCAGCGCGACCAGTTCACCCTTGTTGTTGGCCCGGTAGGTGAACACACCCTCGGTGACGATCTGATGACCGCCCATGGTGATGGTGATGTTTCCGGTGTTGGCTTCCTCGTCACCGCACTGGAAGGTGTCGGTGAAGTTGAACTCGATCTTGTCGGTGCTCGCGATGGCCTTGTCCCAGAACGCCGAGATCTCGTCGCGGCCGCGGTGGCCCTTGCCCTCGGGGTCGAAATGCGACGGCCCGATCGGGTCTTGCACGATCGCGTCGTCGGCGAAGTTGGCCAGCCAAGCTTCCTTGTCGCGGGCAGCTACCGCGTCACGGGAGCGCTTGCCCGCAATGTGGGCGGGGTGATCTGCGTTCATGCGGGTCTCCTCCTCAGTTGGCGGGCTTGTCGGCGCCGACAACCCACATCGAGTAGTACTGTGAGCCGCCGCCGTAGGCGTGACCCAAGGCCTTGCGGGCATTCGGGACCTGGTGGTCACCGGCCTTACCCATCACCTGGATCGCCGACTCGGCGAACCGGATCATGCCCGAGGCGCCGATCGGGTTGGACGACAACACGCCGCCGGAGGCATTGAACGGGATCTTGCCGTCGATCGCGGTCTCGCCGGCCTCGGTGAGCTTCCAGCCCTCACCTTCGGGAGCGAACCCGAGATTCTCCAGCCACATCGGCTCGAACCAGGAGAACGGCACATACACCTCTGCGCAGTCGATCTCGTCGATCGGGCTGGTGATCCCGGCTTCCTTCCACAGCGCCGCCGCAGCGTCTCGGCCGGCCTGCGGATTGACCTGATCGCGACCGGAATAAGCCAGTGGCTCGGTGCGCAGTGCCGTGGCGTGGATCCAGGCCACCGGATGCCCCTCGGCGACCCGCGCGTCAGCGATCTCCTCGTTGCCGATCACCATTGCGGCGGCACCATCGGAGGACGGGCAGGTCTCATCGAATCGGATGGGATCCCAGAGCATCTGGGATGCCATCACCTTCTCGAGCGTGATGTCCGGTTGATGCAGATGCGCCAGGGGATTGCGGGCTCCGTTGAGCCGGTCCTTGACCGCGACCATCGCTCCGATATGCGTCGGCGCGCCGGAGCGGCGAATGTAGGCCCGCACGTGCGGGGCGAAATAGCCACCGGCGCCGGCTCCCACCGGCTTGGTGAACGGCACCGGAATGCTCAGCGCCCACATGGCGTTGGACTCCGACTGCTTCTCCCAGGCCATGGTCAGCACCCGCCGGAACTTGCCGGACTTCACCAGGCTGGCGGCCACGACCGCGGTCGAGCCGCCTACCGAGCCGGCGGTGTGCACCCGGATCAGCGGCTTGCCGGTGGCGCCCACGGCGTCGGCCATGAACAGCTCGGGCATCATGACGCCCTCGAAGAAGTCCGGAGCCTTACCGACCACCACCGCGTCGATGTCGTCGAACGTCGAGCCCGAATCGGCCAGCGCGCGATCGATGGCCTCACGCACCAGGCCGTTCATCGACACGTCCTGGCGCTTGGCGACGTACTTGGTCTGCCCGGTGCCCAGCACCGCAGCGAGCTGGCCCATCAGTTGCGTCCTTCCATCACCGCGACCAGGTTCTGCTGCAGCGCAGGTCCGCTGGTGGCGTGGGCCAGTACTCGGCCCGCCGAACCATTGAAGATGTGTTGTGCGGCAAAGCCGATGCGCTCCAGTCCCGCGACGAACATCGGATTAGCCGCCAGGGCGCCGCCGGAGGGGTTCACCTTGGTCTTCGACGGCAGCTGCATGGCTTCGGTCAAAATCAGGTGCTGATGGGTGAACGGAGCGTGGATCTCAGCGACGTCCACCGCGGGCATGTCGTCGCCGGTCGCCGCGCGAGTGGAGGCGGTGGTCGAAGGGGAGCGGGTCAGGTCCCGGCTGCCCAGCACCGGAGTTTCGATCCGGTGCTCGAATCCGGTGATCCAGGCCGGGTTTTCGCACAGTTCGCGAGCCCGGTCGCCGGCGGCCAGGACGATCGCGGCCGCGCCGTCGGTGATGGGTGCGATGTCGTGCCGGCGCAGCGGGTCGGCGAAGAACGGGCGTGCCAGCAGCTCGTCGAGGTCGGTCGACGACTCCACCGAGTCCACCCGGTCTGACGCGGCGAACGAATCCATTGCCACCCGGGCCATCTGCTCGCGGGTCCACTGACCACTGTCCAGCCCGAGCCGGGCCTGCAACGCTGCGATCGAGACCGCGTCGGGCCACAGCGGCGCAACGGTGTAGGGGTCGGTCTGCAGCGCCAGGATTCGGCGCAGTTGGCCGGCCGAGGACTTGCCGAAACCGTAGGCCAGCGCGGTGTCGACCTCACCGGTCAGCACCTTGATGTAGGCCTCATAGAGCGCCCACGCGCCGTCCATCTCCACGTGCGACTCGTTGATGGGCGGAACCGCGCCGATCGAGTCGATCGCTGAGATGAAGGAGAATGCGCGTCCGGCAAGGTAATCCGAGGAACCCGAGCACCAGAAACCGATGTCGGTCTGGGCGATCCCCAGCTCGGAGTACAACTGAGCGAAACACGGCATCAACATCTCGACGCCGTTGGTGGTGCCGTCGGTGCGGCGAACGTGCGGGGCGTGGGCGAAACCCACCACCGCGACATCGCGTTGCGTCATGCTGCCCCTCACAGGTGGTGCTTGTAGGTGTCGTAGTCGGCGTCCGGTTCGCCGGTGGGCCGGAAGTATTCGATGTTGTCGATGCCCAGGCCCCACTCCTCGCGGGGCTTCCACACCGCCGCGACACGCATGCCCATGCGCACCTCGTGTGCGTCGATGTCGGACACCAAGTGCAGGAACGGAATATCGGCACCATCGAGCAGCACGTAGGCGGCCACGTACGGCGGCTTGATGCGCTGCCCGGCGAACGGGATGTTGATGATGGCGAACGTCGTCACCGTTCCGGTGTCGGGCAACTCGACGAAGTTGTCCAGCGGCAGGCCGGTGGCCGGGTCGGCTTCCTTGGGCGGGAAGTACAGCTTGCCCTCGGTGCCGGTGCGGGCCCCCAGCAGTTTGCCCTCTTGCAAGGCGCGCAGATACGCGCTTTCGGGTAGCGATGCGGTGTGCTGGATCTCCAGGCTGGACGGGACGACCACCATGGTCACCGGATCACGCTCATCGGGGACATCGGCTACCGGTTCTGCCTCTTCGCCGATCGCGAAGTAGGCGATGTCGGTGATCGCGCCGACGGTCTCCTCGGCCCAGTGCGCGTGCACCCGGGTACCGACGCTGATGTCTTTGGGGCTTTCGGCCGCCACCGCGTGCAACAACGCCACGTCGGCGCCGTCGAGCTTGATCAGCGCCCAGGCGAACGGGGTGTCCAGCGGCTGGCCCTCCAGCGGCTCCGGCTGCCAGGACCACGACACCACGGTGCCCACACTGCTCACCGGTACGATCTCGGTGAGCGGTTCGTAGCTGACCGGGTCATACTCGGCCGGTGGCACGTACACCCGACCGTCGGAGCCACGTACGCCGACGATGCGGCGCTCACGCAGAGCGGTGAAGAACGCGCCCAGAACAGGGCCGACTGAACGTGTGTAGTCGAAGGACAACTTCAGCGGCGCAGACAGCGGTGGCTCATGCTGATCGATCTGCGCGCGGGTGCTTTGGCTGGCAGTCACGGCATCGAGTAGAACAGGTTCTAACAATGGTGGCAAGCAGGCGAGCGAGGAGCCAAGGATGAAGCTGGGACTGCAACTCGGATATTGGGGCGCGCAGCCGCCGACCAACCACGCCGAACTGGTGACCGCGGCCGAAGATGCCGGCTTCGACGCGGTCTTCACCGCCGAGGCCTGGGGCTCCGATGCCTACACGCCGCTGGCCTGGTGGGGCTCGTCGACGTCCCGGGTTCGGTTGGGCACCTCGGTGGTTCAGCTGTCGGCACGTACCCCGACCGCCTGCGCGATGGCCGCTTTGACGTTGGACCACCTCTCCGGTGGCCGTCACATCCTGGGCCTGGGCGTGTCCGGTCCGCAGGTGGTGGAGGGCTGGTACGGTCAGCGCTTCGGCAAGCCGCTGGCGCGCACCCGCGAGTACATCGACATCCTGCGCCAGGTGTGGGCCCGCGAGGCCCCGGTGACCAGCGCCGGCCCGCACTACCCGCTGCCGATCAGCGGCGAGGGCAGCACCGGGCTGGGCAAGGCACTCAAGCCGATCACCCACCCACGCCGGGCCGACATCCCGGTGATGCTCGGCGCCGAAGGCCCGAAGAACGTTGCGCTTTCGGCTGAGATCGCCGACGGTTGGCTGCCGATCTTCTACTCCCCGCGGCTGGCCGACATGTACAACGAATGGCTCGACGAAGGCTTTGCCCGTCCGGGTGCTCGCCGTACCCGGGAGACCTTCGAGATCTGCGCGACGGCCAACATCGTCATCACCGAGGACCGCGCCGCCGCGTTCGCGGCGATGAAGCCCTACCTGGCGCTCTACATGGGCGGCATGGGTTCGGAGGACACCAACTTCCACGCCGAGGTCTACCGCCGGATGGGCTACGGCGAGGTCGTCGACGACGTGACCAAGTTGTTCCGCTCCGGACAAAAGGACAAAGCCGGCGAGATCATCCCCGACGAGTTGGTGGACGACGCCGCGATCGTGGGAGACATCGACTACGTCCGTAAGCAGATCACGGTGTGGGAGGCCGCCGGCGTCACCATGATGGTGGTCACCGGACGCAGCCCGGAGCAGATTCAGCAGCTGGCCTCGCTGGTTTAGGTCGCTTGGGCGCACGGCGCCGTTCCTGCCTTGCGAGCAGACTAGAACGCGTTCTAGATTGGCCGAATGAGCGAAGCCGGCCTGTGGAACATCGCCCGTGACACCCCCGACGCCGTCGCTGTCGTCGACGTCCACGGTGGCCGGCTGACCTACGGGGAGCTGGCCGCACGCGCCGACCGCTACGGCCGCGGGCTCCAAGCGATGGGCCTGGCGCCCGGCGACGTGCTGGTAATGGTGCTGCCGAATATCGTCGATACGCTCGCGGTGTACTTCGCCGCCATGCAGACCGGGCTCTACATCGTGGCCGTCAACTGGCACCTCACCGGTCCGGAGATCGGCTACATCCTCTCCGACAGCGGCGCGAAAGTCGTTGTCGCCCATGAGCGGTTCGCTGATGCGTCGAAGATCGCCGCGGACCAGGCCGGCTTGCCCGCCCAGGGGCGCTTTGGAGTGGGCGACCTGACTGAAATGGCCGGGTTTGCTCCGCTGTCCACGTTGGGCGCCGACGAGCCGGCGACCCGGCCCGACGTGCGCACCATGGGCGCCGCGATGCTCTACACCTCCGGCACCACCGGCAAGCCCAAGGGTGTCAAGCGGCCGCTGACCGGTGCCGACCCCGACGCGGTTCCGGTTGCCTCGGCCGGTTTCTTCGCGCTGTATGACCTGTTGCCGTTCGACAACCACGTACACATCTGTGGCTCGCCGCTGTATCACACTGCGGTGCTGAACTTCTCGTCGATCTCCATCCAGCTGGGCCACAAGGTGGTGCTGATGGACAAGTGGGATCCCGAAGAGATGCTGGCGCTGATCGCCGAGCACAGGGTCACCCACAGCCACATGGTGCCCACCCAGTTCCGTCGGCTGTTGGCGCTGCCCGCCGAGGTGCGCGAGCGCTACGACATGTCCTCGCTGCGCAACATGATTCACGGCGCGGCACCGTGCCCGCCCGAGGTCAAGCGCCAGATGTTGGACTGGTGGGGTCCGGTGATCACCGAGTACTACGCCGCCACCGAGGGCGGCGGCACCAAGATCAGCGGCGCCGAGTGGCTGACCCACCCCGGTTCGGTGGGCAAGGCCTGGCCGTATTCGGTGGTCAAGGTGCTCGACGACGAAGGCAACGAGCTGCCGGCCGGCGAGGTCGGCACCGTCTACATGCAGATGGGCGGCTCCACCTTCGCCTACCACAACGACCAGAAGAAGACCGAGGAGAGCCGTGCTGGTGACCTGTTCACCGTCGGCGACGTCGGCTACCTGGATGAGGACGGCTACCTGTATCTGCAGGACCGCAAGACCAACATGATCATCTCCGGCGGAGTCAACGTCTACCCGGCCGAGATCGAGAACGAGCTGATCATTCACCCAAAGGTGCTCGACGTCGCGGTGTTCGGGGTGCCCGACGAGGAATGGGGCGAGGCGATCAAGGCTGTCGTCCAGCCCGCCGAGGGCGTGGCCGGAGACGACACGCTGACCGCCGAACTTATGGAGTACGCGGCGGCGCGGCTGGCGAAGTTCAAGCTGCCCCGCTCGATTGACTACATCGCCGAGATGCCGCGCGACCCCAACGGCAAGCTGTACAAGCGCAAGCTGCGCGACCCGTACTGGGAGGGGCGGGACGCCAAGATTTAGGCGCCCACCACCTGCGCGTCGCCGAAGGTCATCTCGACGCGGCCCACGGTCGACGACATCATCGGCCGCTTGGGCAGGCCCAGCGCAGCCAGCTCGCGGGCGTACGGATGGGTGCCCAGCCGCAGCGTGGTACCGCCCAGCGACCCACGCACTTTCGAAATTCGCATCTCCCAAGGCACTTGGCGGGTAACGCCGTCGAGGTGGCTGAATGCCTGCAGCACCCGGGGCCGCGAAGTGAGCGGTCCTGGAATCGGCAGGCCGCGCCCGAATTCCATGGTGGCGATGTGCTGGCCATCGGCGGCGACATCGAAACCTAACTGCCGGCCGTCGCGAACGGTGAAGTCCGCCATGATCTTCGGGAATCCCCAGATGGTGCGCCCGGCCTCCAGGGTGAACGCCTGGTCGACCGGCAGGTGGTGGATGAACGCACCGGCCGAGCCCAATGCGCGCCAGCCGCTGGCCTCGGTGCCCGGCGGTTTAGCGAGGCTCGACGGAGGAGAGGCGAAGCTGGAACCGCCGCATGAACTCGGCGGGTTGACCATCACCGCGGTCCCGAACTCCAGGTACTTACCCAGGTCGCCGTCGATATAGCGAGCCAGCATCAGATTGACCACCGCACGTCCCGGCTGCTGCTGGAAGACCTGCAGGCCGCTGTAGTCGATCATTGCCTGCGCGGCGTCCGCGGGCACTGAAAACATCGCGGAATGTACATCCGCGTGACGGATACGGACCGGCATGGTAAGCACAGTGCCAGCGATGGTGTGCTGTGAAAGAGCCATGGCTCCCACTGTAATCCGGAGGACGCCAATGACCGAGGTAATGGCCGACGCGAAGCCGGCCACCAAGCCGGACGTCGATCTGACCGACGGCACGTTCTACGCCGACGGAGGTGCCCGTGACGCCTACGGCTGGATGCGGGCCAACGAGCCGGTGTTCCGGGACCGCAACGGGCTGGCCGCGGCGTCGACCTACCAAGCGGTGATCGACGCCGAACGCACACCCGAGGTGTTCTCCAACGCCGGCGGCATCCGTCCCGACCAACCGGGCTTCCCGTACATGATCGACATGGACGACCCGGAGCACCTGGTGCGCCGCAAGCTGGTCAACGCCGGATTCACCCGCAAACGCGTGCACGCCCAGCTGCCGTCCATCGAGACGTTGTGCGACACGCTCATCGACGCGGTGTGCGAGCGCGGCGAATGCGACTTCGTCCGCGACATCGCCGCCCCGCTGCCGATGGCGGTGATCGGTGACATGCTCGGGGTACTGCCCGAAGAACGGTCGATGCTGCTGCGGTGGTCAGACGACCTGGTGGCTGGGCTGAGCTCACACCTGGATCCGGAATCGGCGACGGCTCAGGCGGTCATGGCGGCGTTCGCCGGCTGGACCGAATTCACCAGGAACACCATCACGAAACGTCGGGCCGAGCCCACCGACGACCTGTTCTCCGTGCTGGTCAACGCCGAGGTGGACGGCGCGCAGATGACCGACGACGAGATCATCTTCGAGACGCTGCTGATCCTGATCGGCGGTGACGAGACCACTCGCCACACCCTGTCCGGTGGCACGGCGCAGCTGTTGCGCCACCTCGATCAGTGGGAGTTGCTGCAGCGCGAACCCGATCGGTTGCCGGTGGCGATCGAGGAGATGCTGCGGTGGACCTCGCCGGTGAAGAACATGTGCCGCACCCTGACCCGCGACACCGAGTTCCACGGCACGCAGCTGCGCGAGGGCGAGAAGATGCTGCTGCTGTTCGAGTCGGCCAACTTCGACGAGTCGGTATTCGACGAGCCGGAGCGCTTCGACGTCACCCGCGACCCCAACAGTCACGTGGCATTCGGCTTCGGCACGCACTTCTGCCTGGGCAACCAGCTGGCCCGGCTGGAGTTACGGCTGATGACGCAGAAGATCTTGCAACGCCTGCCGGATCTGCGGCTGGCCTCCGATGACGCGCTGCCACTGCGGCCGGCGAACTTCGTCAGTGGCCTGGAGTCGATGCCGGTGGTGTTCACCCCGACTAAGCCGGTGCTGGCTTAGCCGCGTCGCCCGCGCCGTTCGGCAAAAAAGCGTGCTGGTTACCCGCTCGGCGGGGAAGGGAGGGGCGCCCGCAGCGACTCGATGATCGCCTCCGTCGGCGACCGCCACTCCAGACCCAGATCGGCCAAGGTGGCCGAGTCGTCGGTGGGGGTGGCCGAGGTCAGCAGCCAGGCCGCTTCGTAGCTCAGCGACTCTGGCAGCGGCAGCAGCTTGCTGGCAAGGTCGCTGACTCGGCCGATTCCCTTGAAAACGCTGGGCGAAATAGGGATTCGCCGCACCGGCTTGCTCAGGCCCTGCTCCACCGCGGCGATCATCTCGGCGAAGCTGACCATGATCCCGCCGCACAGGTAGCGGTGCGGGCCGCGGCCGGGCCGCATCAGCGCCTCGTGCACCCGGCCGATGTCGCGGACGTCGACCATCGCCATGCCGCCGCGCACCACCGGCGCCACCCGGTACTTCACGATCGGCGTCCAGCCCCGCTCGGTGACACCGGGCGCGGTATGAAACGCCGGGCCGACCACGCTGGAGGGATAGGTGACCACGACCGGGGCGCCTTCGTCCTGCAGCCGGCGGGCCACCCGCTCGCCGTAGGCCTTGGTGCGCGCGTACGCGCTGCGCCCGGGCACGGTGGGCGAGTCCGGCCCGATGATCCCGTTCGGCGGCGGAAAGAGCGCGCTGTAGGAACTGACCGACACCACCGGGTCCAGACCGGCGGCCACGGCGCGGGTCAAGATCGCTTCGGTGGCGTAGGCGTTGATGTCCCACATCAACTTTTCCTGGCGGTCGTTGGTGCCGACCACCCCCGCGGCATGCAACACCGAGTCGCAGCCGTCCAACAGCGCAGCCACCACCGCGGTGTCGCGGATGTCGCCGTCGAGGACCTCCAATGCGCCCAGCTCACGCAGTCGCGGAATGACGGGCTCAGCACCGCAGCCCGGGGCGACCATGAGCCGAACCGAATGCCCGGCTTCGAGCAGGGCCTTGACCGTGTGGGCGCCGAGGTAACCGGTGCCGCCGGTGACTGCGACCCGCATCAGCGGTTCTTGAATTCCGGCTTGCGCTTCTCGGCGAACGCCCGCGGGCCTTCCTTGGCGTCCTCGCTCAAGAAGACCTTGATGCCGATTTTGGTGTCGATCTTGAAGGCATCGTTCTCGTGCAGGCCCTCGGTCTCGTGGATGGTGCGCAGCATCGCCTGCACCGCCAGTGGTCCGTTGTTGTTGATCTGCTCGGCGATCTCCAGCGCCTTGGTCAGAGCCTGGCCGTCGGCCACCACATGGCCGATCAGGCCCATCTCCAGCGCCTCGGCGGCGGTGATGTGTCGACCGGTGAACAGCAGGTCACAGGCCATGGTGTAGGGAATCTGGCGCACCAGTCGCACCGCGGAGCCGCCCATCGGGTACAGGCTCCACTTGGCTTCGGAGATACCGAACTTGGCGCTTTCACCGGCGATGCGGATATCGGTGCCCTGCAGGATCTCGGTGCCCCCGGCGATGGCCGGGCCTTCCACCGCGGCGATCAGCGGCTTGGTCAGCCGGCGCCCCTTGAGCAGGCCGTCGATACGCGACGGGTCGTAGCTGCCGTCTTTGAAGGAGTCGCCGGGTGCCTTCTTGTTGGCCGCTTTGAGGTCCATGCCCGCGCAGAAATAACCACCGGCGCCGGTCAGGATGCACGAGCGGATGTCGTCGTCGTTGTCGACGCGGTCCCAGGCCTCGACCATGATCGCCAGCATTTCGCCGGAAAGAGCGTTGCGGGACTCTGGCCGGTTCAGGGTGACGATCAGGGTGTGTCCGCGCTGCTCAACGAGGGCGTGGGGCTGTTCTGACGACTCGCTCACCGGCGTCCGCCTTTCCGGGTTGGAACCTCGACTTGAAATCGAAATGTAACACGTTCTAGTTTGTGTGTTGTGGCTCTCAACATCGCCGACTTAGCCGAACACGCCATCGACGCCGTACCGGATCGGGTTGCCCTGATCTGTGGGCCTGATCAGCTGACCTACGGGCAGCTGGAGGAGAAGGCCAACCGGCTGGCCCATTACCTGATCGATCAGGGCGTCAAGAAGGACGACAAGGTCGGCCTGTACTGCCGCAATCGCAACGAGATCGTCGTCGCGATGCTCGGCATCGTCAAGGCCGGCGCCATCCTGGTCAACGTCAACTTCCGTTACGTCGAGGGCGAACTGCGCTACCTGTTCGACAACTCCGACATGGTTGCCCTGGTGCACGAGCGCCAGTACGCCGACCGGGTGGCCAACGTGCTGCCCGACACCCCGAATATCAAGACCATCCTGGTGGTCGAGGACGGCAGCGACCTGGACTACCAGCGCTACGGCGGAGTGGAGTTCGAGGCGGCCCTACAGCAGGGCTCGCCCGAGCGTGACTTCGGACCGCGCAGCGAAGACGACATCTACCTGCTCTACACCGGTGGCACCACCGGGTTCCCCAAGGGCGTGATGTGGCGCCACGAGGACATCTACCGGGTGCTGTTCGGCGGCACCGACTTCGCCACCGGCGAGCCGATCGCCGACGAGTACGGACTGGCCAAGCAGGCAGTGGCCAACCCGCCGATGGTCCGCCACCCGATCCCGCCGATGATCCACGGGGCCACTCAGTCGGCGACCTGGATGTCGTTGTTCAGCGGCCAAACCGTGGTGCTGGCACCGGAATTCGATGCCGACGCGGTGTGGCGCACCATCCACGACCACAAGGTCAACCTGCTGTTCTTCACCGGTGACGCGATGGCGCGCCCGCTGCTGGACGCGCTATTGGCCCATCAGGACGCCGGCAACGAGTACGACTTGACGTCGCTGTTCCTGCTGGCGTCCACCGCGGCACTGTTCAGCCCCAGCATCAAAGAACGGCTGCTGGAGCTGCTGCCCAACCGGATCATCACCGACTCCATCGGTTCCTCGGAGACCGGTTTCGGCGGCACCAGCATCGTCGCCAAGGGTGAGGCGCACACCGGCGGGCCGCGGGTCACCATCGACAAGAACACCGTGGTGCTCGACGAGGACGGCAACGAGGTCAAGCCGGGCTCGGGTGTGCGCGGCATCATCGCCAAGCGCGGTCACATCCCGGTCGGCTACTACAAGGACGAGAAGAAGACCGCCGAGACCTTCCGCACCATCAACGGCGTGCGGTACGCGATCCCCGGCGACTTCGCTCAGGTCGAGGCCGACGGTTCGGTGACCATGCTGGGGCGCGGCTCGGTGTCGATCAACTCCGGAGGCGAGAAGATCTACCCCGAAGAGGTTGAGGCCGCCCTCAAGACCCACCCCGACGTCTTCGACGCACTGGTGGTCGGGGTGCCCGACGCCCGGTACGGCCAGCATGTGGCCGCGGTGGTGCAGCCGCGCGGGGATGCCCGGCCCTCGCTGGACGAGATCAACGCCTGCGCGCGTACCGAGATCGCCGGATACAAGGTGCCCCGCAGCCTGTGGTTCGTCGACGAGGTGAAGCGTTCGCCTGCCGGCAAACCCGACTACCGCTGGGCCAAGGAGCAGACCGAAGCCCGCCCCGCCGATGAGGTGCACGCCAAGCATGTGGCGGCTGAGAGCTAGATTGGCCGGATTTTTTGGCGGTGAGCCGCTCACAGCGAACCGGTGTCCGGGCTAGTCTCTGTCGATGCAGCGACTTTCGGGCGTCGACGCCGCGTTCTGGTCCGCGGAAACGGCGGGTTGGCACATGCACATCGGTGGGCTGGCGATCTGTGACACCACCAATGCGCCGAACTACAGCTTCGAGCGGGTTCGCCAGCTGCTGATCGAGCGGCTGCCGCAACTTCCGCAGTTGCGCTGGCGGGTCAGCCCGTCGCCGTTGGGGCTGGACCGCCCGTGGTTCGTCGAAGACGAGCATCTCGACATCGACTTCCACCTGCGGCGCATCGGCGTTCCAGCCCCCGGCGGGCGGCGCGAGGTGGAAGAACTCGTGGGCCGGCTGATGTCCTACAAGCTGGATCGGTCACGCCCGCTGTGGGAGATGTGGGTGATCGAAGGTGTCAGCGGCGGCCGGGTGGCGACCCTGACCAAGATGCATCATGCGATCGTCGACGGTGTCTCTGGCGCCGGGCTGTTCGAGATCATGCTGGACGTGACGCCTGAGCCGCGACCGCCAGAGCCTGCGGCGATGGAGTCGTCGAACGGGGTCAGCATGCCCAGCTACGAGCGCCGGGTCCTAGACGAGCTGGTCAACGTCGCGGTCAAGACGCCCTACCGGATCGGGCGCCTGTTGCAGCAGACGGTGCGCCAGCAGATCGCCACGGTCGGACTGGGACTGCCCCGCAAACCTCCGCGCTACTTCGACGCCCCGGTGACCCGCTTCAACGACAGCGTTTCGCCGCACCGGCGGATCAGCGCCGCGCGCGTCGAGCTTGCCCGGATCAAGGCCGTCAAGGATGCCTATGGGGTCAAGCTCAACGACGTCGTGCTGGCCATGGTCGCCGGTGCGGTCCGCGACTACCTGCGCGAGCGCGACGAGCTGCCGGACAAGCCGCTGGTGGCACAGATCCCGGTGTCGACCCGCACCGAGGAGACGCAGGGTGAGGTGGGCAACCAGGTCAGCTCGATGACCGTGTCGATGGCGACCGACATCGAGGGAGCAGCCCAGCGGCTCAAGACGATTCACGCCAGCACCCAGAGTGCCAAGCAGATGGCCAAAGCGCTCTCGGCCCACCAGATCATGGGACTCACCGACACCACCCCGCCCGGCCTGCTGCAACTGGCCGCCCGTGCCTACACCGCCACCGGCCTCTCGCACCGTCTGGCGCCGATCAACCTCGTCGTCTCCAATGTTCCGGGGCCGCCGATCCCGATCTATATGGCTGGTGCGGAATTGGAATCACTGGTGCCGCTCGGCCCGCCGGTCATGGACGTGGCGCTGAACATCACCTGCTTCTCCTACCGCGACCACCTCGACTTCGGGTTCGTGACCACGCCGGAGATCGCCGAGGACATCCATAAGATGGCCGACGCGATCGAACCGGCGCTGGCGGAGTTGGAGCGCGACATCGATCGAGGCAAGAACCGGACCGGCCGGCGCTGAGCGCTACCGGCCCGGTAGCGCCTGCACCACCCGGATCATCGGGGTCAGCAGCTTCTGCCACACCGGAGCCGAGATCCCCAGCGGTGGGTCCAGATTCAGGACCCGCGCCGTGGAGACCGTCTGCGACTCGGTGTACTTGAGGATTCCGTCTGCGCCGTGCCGACGGCCCACGCCGGACGCCTTCATGCCGCCCATCGGCGCGGCGACGCTGCCGAAGGCCAGCGCGTAGCCCTCATCGACGTTGACCGTCCCGGACTTGATGCGCGCGGCGATCGCCTCACCCTGTGACTTGGTGGCGGCCCACACGCTGGCGTTCAGCCCGTATTCGGTGTCGTTGGCCCGTGCGATCGCCTCCTCGACGTTGTCGACGGGGTAGATGGAGACCACCGGCCCGAACGTCTCGTTGCGTGCGCACTCCATCTCGTCGGTCACGTCGGCCAGCACGGTCGGCTCGTAGAACAGCGGCCCGATGTCGGGGCGGGCATTACCACCGGCGATCACCTTGGCGCCCTTAGCCTTGGCGTCGTCGACGTGGTTGGAGATGGTCTTGACCTGGTCTTCGGAGATCAAGCTGCCCATATCCGCGGTGAAATCGTAGGCCGCCGAGAGCTTCATCGCGCGCACCTGCTCGGCGAACTTCGCCGCGAACTCCTCGGCGACGTCGCGCTCGACGTAGATGCGCTCGATCGAGATGCACAACTGTCCGGCGTTGGAGAAGCAGGCCCTGGTGGCAGCCTTGGCGACCTCGGACAGGTTGGCGCCCTTGGTGACGATCATCGGGTTCTTGCCGCCCAGCTCGGCGGAGAAGCCGATCAGCCGGGAACCGCACTGCTCGGCCAGGGTGCGACCGGTGGCGCTGGAGCCGGTGAACATCAGGTAGTCGCACTGCTGCACGATCGCGGTGCCGACCACCGACCCCGGCCCCGGCACCACCGCGAACAACTCACGCGGCAGGCCCGCCTGATAGAGCAGCTCGGCGTTGGCCAGCGTGCAGTAGGGGGTCTGACTGTCCGGCTTGACCACCACCGCGTTGCCGGCCAGCAGCGCGGGGATAGCGTCGGAGATCGACAGGGTCATCGGGTAGTTCCACGGTGCGATCACGCCCACCACGCCCTTGGGGTGGTGGTTGATCACGGTCTTGACGATTCCGGGCAGCAGCCCGGGGACTCGCTTGGAGGCCAGCAACTTGGTGGCCTGGCGCGCGTAGTACCGCGCGTTGAGCATGATGTCGAGAATCTCTTCCTGGGCCGCCGAACGCGCCTTGCCGGTCTCGGCCTGGCAGACGTCCATCAGGAAGTCCCGGTTGGCGATCACCAGGTCGCGGTAACGCTCGATGATCGCGCTGCGCTCCTTGACGCTGCGCGCCGCCCAGGTTCGCTGCGCCTCGCGGGCCTTGGTGAATGCCGCCGTCACATCCTCGGCGGTGCCGACCGGGATGGTGGTCAGTGGCTTGCCGGTGAAGACCTCGTCGATGGTCTTGGACTGCCGAGCGTCGATGTCGTCGATGGCGGACAGCTGGCGCAGCCGGTCGAAGTCGGCGGCGGATGGGGCAGGCATGGGTATCTCCTACTCGCGGGTAACACGGCGTTAGCCGCCAACCTACCCGGCGCAGCGGCCGCCCGGTAGCTCGGCGGCATGGGCGCTGAGCCACTGGGTGAGCTGGTTGAGTGCCGCAGTCCCGGATCCGAAACTGCCGTCCTTGGGTTCGGCGGCCAAGGCCACGGCCAGATCGCCCGCCGGTGCGTGCACGATGCCGAACTGCCGCACCAGGTACCCGCCACCGGCGCCGGGTCCCCAGCCGCCCTTGCTGGGGACGTTGAGCCCGGCCAGCCCCCAGCGCTGGTCGGGCACGGTGTTGCGCATCAAGCTGTAGACGGGCGCAGCGACGGCCATGCAGGGCAGGTGGGCGGCGAACACCGCCTGGCGGGCCAGCGGCCACTGGGTCTGACCGAAGGCGCTGAACTCGGGACGCAGCCGCCGGGATTCCACCGCGGTGCCGGTGTCCCCGCCGGCCCGTAGGACGGCCTGCACCTGTTGGGCGGCCTGGGGCGCCGGCCCCAGCGAGGACCACAACTGCTCGGCGGCATCGTTGTCGGAGGCCGTGACAGCCCTGGCCGCCAGGTCTTGGGCGTTCGGGCGGTTGGCGTGCAGCGCCGCGATCGCCAGCGGGACCTTGATGGTCGACCAGGCCACGCCGTTCTGCAGCGATCCGAGGGTGGCCACCTGGTTCTGGCCGACCGGGGCATAGGCGATGCCGACGTTGGCTCCGATGGTGTTGGCCAGTTGCGCGAAGCTGGCCTGGAGCGGTTCCGCGGAGGCGGGCGAGGCCAGGGCCAGGGGTAAGGCCAGGGCGGCGGCCAGGATTGCGACGAGCATGCGGCGGGCGGCAGGCATTGACTCATATTGCCCGCGGTGGGCGACGAAAGGGGATGACCATTGGCCGTGTCGAACCGGCCAATCCCCGGGATTGTTCGACCAGAGCGGTCCGTGGCAGCCGCTGAATGCCGGGCTCAGCACGGGCGAGTGGGGCACCGGAGGTGTAACAATTCTCGTTAAACCGTACAATCGTCTGTTTTCGGCTATCTTTTCATCATGAAAGCAGCGCTCGGTGCAGCAGCGGCCCTGATCTTCTCGGCTATCGGCATGGCGCCGACCGTCCTGGCGCAGCCGGATCTGCACTTCTTCGTATCCCCGAGCGGAAACATCGCGTGCCTGGTAGGCCCCGACTGGGTCCGGTGCGACATCCAAGAACGTGATTGGTCGCCGCCGCCGCGGCCGTCGGATTGTTACAGTCAGACCGGGTACGGGCAGGGCATCCAAATCGAGGCTCACGGTAAGGCCGAGTTCGTCTGTGCCGGAGACACCACGTTCGGCGGGGACGCGCGAACCCTCAACTACGGCGAACGTGACAGTTCAACGACACATCTGTGCACCAGTGAGAAGTCCGGGATCAGGTGCGAGAACCGGGACGACCACGGGTTCGTGATTTCCCGCGAGTCTTACGAACTGTTCTGACAGGCATTTTCAGCGCTGCGCCAGTGCCTTCATGTCGGGTGCCAGCACGTCGGTCAGCGATGACCATGGCACGGTGATGACCGGCGAGCCGTGTCCGAACTGATAGTCGGCAAAGTGGATCTGGATGCCCTCGGCGGTAGGAATCCAGTTCGCGAAGTTTTCCGCGATCGGGCGGTTGCCCGGTTCGTCGGACATCGGCTCGCCGCCGCCGTAGGTGGTCGGCCAGATCCGTTTGGTCTGCTCGGAGAGTCGATTGAGGCCGTCTTGTTCGGTGATGAACAGGTCGCTCAAAGTGATCGGTTTGGCATTCCGACTGTCGATGACGACAGTGCTCACATAGTTGGTCGGATGGGCCGCGTCTTTGGCGTAGTAGACGCCGGTGAGAACCTGGGCGATCGCGATGGGGCGAAAGGTCAATGCCGACTGAATCTCAAGCCGCCAAGGCGAACTGGTGTCCGCGTCCGCACGCACTTGATCGATCTGATAGCGCGCCGATGCGTTGCCGGCTTTGTTGAACGACTCGGCCACCCGGGGATCGCCGCCCGATATCCGGCCGACTTCCGCGCGCCAGTGGCCCCGGCCGTCGGCGGTCGCTCCCTCGATTGGGGCGACCGTGACGGTGTAACTCTTCCCGTTGGAGATCTGCGAATCCGTGTGGGTCACCGGCGATGGGCTTGCGGAAGTCAGGGTTGTCGATGTGACAACGAGCTGATGTCCCATGGAGACAGACGACTCGGTGTTCCCGCAGGAAGCCGTCGGCATCGACAGTGCGGCCACGAAAGTCGCGGCCAAGAGTGTCCTGCGGGTCTGAGGTATGCGGTGTCCGGTGAGCTGGTGAAGGGGCACCCGTAGATCATCGCACCGGCGCCGGAAGGTGGTACGCGGTTTTTGCTGATCGAGGCTGCATGCGGGCGCGAACGGATATCGCGCAGAATCTCCACGTCGCCGGGTGTGGTTCTGTCATCGTGGACGCCAAACCGTGATCGAGGAGCGGGCCATGTACATACGTCGCAGTTTGACCATGCTGCGCGCGGTCCGCGGGGCGGTGTTGATTTGCGTCCTGCTGGGGTTGTTCGTCACGGCGCTGCCTTTTGTGTCCAGTGCGGCCTTGGGGCCGCTGATGCAAGCCGTCGCCGCCGCCGGGATGAATGGGGACCTCTCCGATGTATGGGAGCTACAGGGTTCGTTGCTCAGCCGTGACGGCGGTTTGGCCTCCGGTCTTGTCGGATGGCTGACGAAGCCGCTGAATTTCATGGTGCTGCTGAGCATTTGGGCGGGCGCATTGGTGCTGGCGCAAGCGCTGGGCTTCGTCAACGCGTGGATCGGTGCGCATGTCGAGCGCAAGCTGCTGGCTGCGATCCTGCAGCGTGTTCACGACCACGTTCAATCGCTGTCCCTGGACTTCTTCGTCGGTGCGCGCAGCGGTGTCCTGATTCAGCGTGTGCAACTGGAGGCGCCGTGCGTCCAGCGGCTGTTGACCGATTGCGTTGTCCCACCGCTTGTCGACGCAGTGGTCTTGGTGGTCGCGCTCGGATACCTTCTCGCGTTGTCCTGGCCGATGACGGTGGTGTCGCTGGTTCTGGCCCCGCTCGCGCTCATGGCCCTTCGTTACGCGGGCAGCAGGCTCCAGGTGGTGACGCAACGAGCGATGATGGCAAATCGCGAGATGAGTGGCGAACTCGCCGAGACGGCCAGTGGTATCTCGGAGATTCAGGTGTTCAACGCCCAGCGTCGCCGCAGTGAGACGTTCGGCGAATCGGCGATGGCCGCGACGAAGAACATGGCCGCGATGCGGGTCTGGATGCAGGCATCGACCAACGGTGTCCAGGTCTTCATCGCGCTGAGCACGGTGCTGGTGCTGGTGAGCGGGATCGCGTGGGGCGACCGGTTCGGTCTGAGCTTCGCGGGCCTGGTGGTGTTCATCGCGTATGTGCCGACGATGTTTGCAGCTGTGCAGCGAATGGTATTGGCGTATACGACCTATCAGTCGATCCTGCCCCACGTCGCATCGACCTACGAACTGCTCGACACCGAGCCCACGGTGCGGGAACTCCCTAATGCTGCCGCGTTGCCCAGCATCAGGGGCGACGTCGTATTCGAAGATGTTTCCTTCAGCTATTCGCCGCAACAGAAGGTTCTGAATGGGTTGTCCTTCTCGATCGCGGCAGGAGAGACGGTGGCGCTGGTCGGACCGATCGGATCAGGAAAATCGACCGTCTTCAATCTACTGCTGCGTTTCCTTGAACCGCAGAGCGGCCGGATTCTGCTGGACGGCAACGATATCCGTCAGGTGACATTGCACTCGCTGCGAGAACAGGTGTCCAAACTCGCGCAGTTCCCGTTCTATCTAAAGGACACGATTCGACAGAACGTGCGGTTGGGCAGGCGCGATGCCAGCGACAGTGAGGTCGAAGATGCCTGTCGATCGGCCCATATCCATGCGGTGATCGTCGATCCGGCCAAGGTTCGCGACGGCTATGACACCGTCATGGACCTCGAGGTGCCGTCGGGAGGGCAGAAGCGGCTGATCGCCTTCGCGCGGTGTCTGCTTCGCCGGCCGCAGGTCCTGCTCCTCGACGAGCCGACGGAGAACCTGGATGCCGATCAGCGATCCCGCGTAACCGCCGTGATCCGGGAATACGCGGATACCCGCACCTGTCTGGTGATCAGCCACGACATGGACTTCATCGCGGCCGTGGCCGACCGGATCATCGTGTTGAACCACGGCAGAGCCGCCGAACAGGGCACTCACGCGGAGTTGATGAATCGTGGCGGCCTGTACACGCGGCTCTGCGCTGCCGACAACGCGGACTCGGCACTACTCGATCGCAGCGCTCCGGGCTGAGAAGACGACCCGCTCGCGAGGAGCCCTGCCCGATTGATCGGTGCGACGAGGCTTCCGGAGCGACCGCTCAGCCGCGCGGTGGCAGCGGTGCCGCGGTGTCGGGGGTGTCGAGATGCCGCTGGTACCAGCCCATGTAGCCGTAGCCCGTGCTGCTGTCCGACAGGTAATTCCCGCTGCCCTGAGTGGTGGCGCGGACATCCCCTACGTGCACGACCTGCGGGGGTGAGTAGTTGCGCATCCGGGAACCTCCAAAGAGTCGTCACACGCCAGCTGGCCTCCGAAAGTGTACTTGATGCCAGCGAGCGAGACATGGCGTTTCGGCGAATCAGGGCGCAGCGCCGGTCAGCAGGGCAGGAGCGCCCACGTGGTGTAGGTGGCGCAGCCAGACCTCGATCTGGATTGCCGTGTAGAACTGCGTGACGGCGCCCACACGCCCGGGTGCGGGCAGCGCCGCGGTCCAGGCGTCGGCATCGGCATAGCCGCGCTCCACGATCTGGGGCCGTTCGGCCAGGAATTCGCGCCATTGGGGATGGCGTTCGAAGCCGTGCAGCATCGCCTCGTCCGCGATCGGTTTCGACCGCCGCCGAAGTACCTGTTCGCTGACCAGCCCCGCGAAGGCGTACCGCTGCACCGCTCGATCGATACGGGGATCCACCGCGATGTGCCACGGGGTGGCCAGTGCCAAGTCGACCAAGGGTGGCGCCAGCAGCGGATGCCGCAATTCGAATGTGGCCGAAGGGAACTGGTGGCGGCTTCGGGCGAACTCCAGGCCGCGTAGCACGTTCTCCACGACGGCCTGACCGTGGACCGTCTGCGCTCGGATCGGCGTGGTGAACTCGGCGCGGCGTTGCAGCCCGTGACCCTCGACGTAGTCTCGGCGCAGCCACGGTGCCGCTTCGGTAATGCGCGCCGACGGTTGCAGCGTCAGGGTCCGACCGCGTCGCCACCGGCGCCGTCCTTCGAGGGCCGCGCGACGCAGCCAGAACGTGGCGGGTCGGCCCAGCCCGGACTCGGCACTCCACCGCAGCGCCTCGCGCCACAGGTGTACCGGCTGTCCGTTACGCAGTAAGTCGGCCAGGTACCAGGGCAGCAGGCCGGCGAAGAACACCGCGTCGCCGCCCTCGCCGGTGAGCAGAGTCGACACGCCCAACTCCCGCGCGACGGCCTCCTCGGCCGCGCTCGGGGCCCAGTTGATGATCCGGCGCGTGGGTGCAGGTAGGAAGATGCCCAATTCCGGCCCGGCGGTGAAGGTGCCGTGTTCGGTGGCGTCGATGGGATGCCACGGTGCCGGACTCGTTTCCAGCGCCGCCCTCATCCACGACGACTCGTCGCTGCCGGGGAATCCGGGATGAGTGAAGCTGAGCGCGGCCACCGGCGCCAGACCGGTGGCCGCGGCTAAGACCGTCGAGGTGTCCAGGCCGCCCGACAACTCGACCGCTTGGGTGCCGTCGGGCGACAATGCTCCTGCGACGGCACGTTTAACGGTGTCGCGCAACAGTTCCTGATGGCCGTCGAATGTCTCGTGGACAGGATCGGTCGACGGTCGCCATCCGCCGCGCAGCCGGGGGCGGCCGGTGTGACAGGTAGCGAACTGGCCCACCTGCAGCCGTCGAATGCCGCGGTACGGGGTGCGCGGGCCCAGATGCATTCCGGTGCTGAACATGTCGGCCAGATACTCTTCGTCCAACTCTCGCCAGGCCCCGGTTTCGCGGACCAGTGCTGCCAAGTCGGTGGACACCACGGTTGCGTTCGGCCTAACGGCGTAGTAGAGGGGCCGCAGGCCCATGCGATCGCCGACCAGCACGGCATCGGGGCCGTTCACGATGACAACCGCGTATTCGCCGATGATGCGCTCGGCGGTGTTGGCCTGCCAGCGCCGGAGTCCGGCTTCCACGATCCGGCCGAAGGACGCCGAGGGGGCAAGATTCAACTCGGCGCGCAACCGCGCCGGGTTCGCCAGGTAGCCGTGAAACCAGACCGCGGTTTCGCCGACCGGCTCGTGCTGCGGCCAGCCCTGTATCGGTGCCCCCACCGTGGTGGGCAGCGACACCAGGAATCCCTGCAGGGCTGGTTGCGTCATGCCCGCTGGATAACGGTGAAGCGGTGCAGGACGGAGGCACTCTCCTTGAGCGCTACGCCGTCCAACTCCACCCAGGCATGGGCTTCGAAGGGGTACAGCGCCACGCCGATCACATGCTGGGCCGGCCAGCCGGCTGCGCGAAGAAAGCTGGTCAGCGCGAGCGAGCGCGGTAGACAGTCCAGCGGCGCCTGGCGGGCGGGATAGAGGCCCTCGGCGGTGAAAAAGCGCGCTGTTGCCAGCTGCACGTCAGTCCGCGGCTCGGTGGGGTCGGCGACGGGTTGGGTGCGCTTGTGGTAGGCGGAAGCGAAACCCTTTCGCAGGTCGCGGTCCGCGGCGGCTCGTTCGGTCAAGGCGCGCATGATCGTCGGCCTGCGTCGCCGTGCCCGGACGCCGGCCTGCGGCGTGGCGGTCTGCGGCGCGCGGACCAGTCGGCCGGCGGCCAACTGTGATGCGGCGAAGTCGGCGGTGTCGGCCGCCACGGTGGCCGCAGGCACTCCATAGCTGTCGGCGAGGGCGGCGAAGTCGCGCTGTTTCGGTGGCCGGGTGAGTTGGGCCCACATGGCGGTGCCGATCTCATCCACCACGTCGTAGACACCGGTGGAGAGGTCCAGCAGTACCAATCGGTCGGCTACCTGCGCGCAGCGCAGGGTCGGCGCGGGGGCCAGTTGTGGCGGTGCGGAGGGTCCAGGATTCGGCACTGTGTTGGGCGACTGTCGGATGATGGGCCAAAGAGGCGGCGGTAGCCGCCCAGTGGTCCATTTGTACGCCCAAATCTCCGAAAAGGTGGGGGAATGCCGAATCCGGATCTCGGGAGTACGGCGTTGTCGGCGGCGTCTTGACGCTGATCGGCCGAGCGGGCGCGACTTCGCCAGGTGGCGAGCAACACCTCGACGCGACGGCACCGGAAGGGGAATCTGCCGCTTGCGGCCCGTGAACTGCGGTCATGGTGATAGGAGTGGCTGCATCACTTGGTGCCGCCGCGGCCGACGGGGCCGATGACGCCGCGAAGAGGGAGCGAACCATGCATCCGATGAGGTCGATGGGCGCTGCCGGCCGGGCCCTTGTGGTTGCTGGGACGGTGCTGGCCGCCACGGTGCCAATCGCCGGCGTGGCAGCCGCCGACGGGCCGGTCGGGTTGGCCAGTCGGCTGGGCGATTTCTGTCTGGATGCCCCCAGCGCGAACTATTTCGCCGCGGTGGTGGTCAACCCCTGCGATGGTTCGGACACCCAGCGCTGGTTTCTCAATGGCAGGCAGCTGCAGAACGTGGCCTTCCCCGGGGGATGCCTGATCAATCCGGCGGGTGACGGTGTCTTCGCGCACCTCGGACCCTGTGTCGGACTGTGGAACCAGAACTGGAATTTCGATCCCAATGGCCACGTCAAAAATGACCCGGGCTGGTACTGCCTCACTGTCCTCGGCGGACCGGGGCCGGGGACGTGGGTCTCCACCCGCTACTGCGGCGACGACCCGAGCCAAGGCTGGGACGTCATCTCCTGATTGGGCCGGCAGGAGCCTAGGACGAGCGGCTATCGGGAGATCCGATACACCGGATCGGTGCACTCGGTGCCCTCGGCGGACAGCACCCGCTTGAGCACTTTGAACGTCTCGGTGCGCGGCAACTCCTCGGCCACCCGCACATAAGACGGCCACTGCTTGGGTCCCAGATCGGGCTGCTCAGCCAGGAACGCGCGGAAGTCGTCGGCGTCGAACGACGTTCCCCGGGCCAGCACTAGTGCGGCCATCACCTGATCGCCCACCGCGGGGTCCGGGACGGGGTAGACCGCGACCTGAGCGACGGCGTTGTGGCGCAGCAGGATCCGCTCGATCGGTGCGGTACCGAGGTTCTCCCCGTCCACCCGCATCCAGTCGCCGAGCCGGCCGGCGAAGTAGGCGTAGCCGGCCTCGTCGCGGTAGGCCAGGTCGCCGGAGTGATACATCCCCCCGGCCATCCGCTGCGCCTCGGCCTCGGGATCGCGGTAGTAACCCCGAAACTGGCCGCGGCCACTGGCGTTCACCAGCTCGCCGACCACGCCCGGCGGGCACTCTTCACCGGTCTCGACATCGATGATGGTGTTGCCGTCGGTCAGCGGCCCCAGCGCCCCGGGCGGAGTGTCCGGGGTGCGCCCGATCGCGACCCCGCCCTCGGTCGAGCCGAAGGCGTCGATCACGGTGCACCCGAAACGGGTCGCGAAGCGCTCCAGGTCTCGTGGCGCGCCCTCGTTGCCGTAGAGCAGCCGTAACGGGTTGTCGGCATCGTCGGGCTGCGCCGGCGTGGCCAGCACATACGACAGCGGTTTGCCCACGTAGTTGGCGTAGGTCGCCCCGAATCGGCGCACATCGGGAATGAATCCAGAGGCGGAAAATTTGCGGCGCAACGCGATTGACGCACCGGCGGCCACCGCCACCGACCAGCCCGCCATCACCGCGTTGGAGTGAAACAGCGGCATCGACAGATAGCAGACATCGGCGGCCCCCAGGCCGAATCGTTGCGAGAGCATCACCCCGGGGAATGCCGCCTTCCACTGGGTGCAGCGCACCGCCTTCGGGTCACCGCTGGTGCCCGAGGTGAAGATCAGCATGAACAGCTCGTCGGGGTCGGCCTCCCGGAAGCTCACCGGGGTGTCGGCAACACCGGCCAATTCCGATTGCCACGAGGGTGATTCGACATCGATCATGCCCGGAACCGAGACGTCGGCAGTGTTGTCGGCCAGCACCAGTTGGCAATCCGCGTGCGCCACGTCGCGCTCCAGGGCCGCGCCCCGGCGGGTGGGGTTCAAGCCGACCGGCACGATCCCGGTCAGCGCCGCCGCCACCAGCATCGTGGAGAAGAACGGCGTATTGCCCAGCAGCACACCGACATGCGGGGGCTTCTCCGGATCGAGGCGGGCCCGCAGTGCGGCGCCGAGCCGGGCACCCGCGGCGATGTGGTCTCGCCAGCTGACGAAGGTGTCCTCGTAGAAGACACCGCGGTCGTCCACCTCGGCCACCTGCGCCAGCAGGGCTGTGACGGTGGACTGTTGGTCGATATCGGCGGGTGCTGACATGGTGATCAGATTAGTGTTGCAATAGAGCGGTGACTGATTCGCAGGCCTTGAACGCCATAGACGCCATAGCAGCCCTGAAGAAGATCGCCGACATCGAAGAGATCAAGCAGGTCAAGTACCGCTACCTGCGGGCATTGGACACCAAGCACTGGGATGACTTCGCGGCCACGCTGGCCGAGGACGTCACCGCCGCCTACGGCCAGTCGATGGGCAGCAAGCACACCTTCGCCGACCGTGACTCGCTGGTGGAGTTCATGCGGAACTCGCTTCCCGGCAACGTCATCACTGAGCACCGGGTCAACCACCCCGAGATCACCCTCACCGGCCCGGACACCGCCACCGGCATCTGGTACCTGCAGGATCGAGTGATCGTGCCCGACGTCAACCTCATGCTGATAGGGGCAGGTTTCTATCACGACACCTACCGCCGTACCGACGACGGCTGGAAGCTGAGCCACACCGGATACGACCGGACCTATGACGCCACCGTGGCCCTGACTGACCTGCCGGGGTTCAAGGTGACGTTCGGGGATGCGCTGAACCGTTGAGCCGTCCGGCTCAGCCGACTACGCCGGCGTTTCGGCCAGTTCGCGGCCGATCGCCAGCAGCTGTCCCGTGGCGCCGCCGAGCGCGAACTCGGTCTGCTTGGCGGCCAGGAAGTAGCGGTGGATCGGGTGGTCGATATCGATGCCGACCCCGCCGTGAATGTGGACGATGCTGTGCGCCACCCGGTGGCCGGCCTCGGCCGCCCAGAATGCGGCGGTGGCCACCTGGGTGGTCGCCGGCAGACCCTCGCTGACCCGCCACGCCGCCTGGGTCAGCGTCAGGCGCAGGCCCTTGACGTCGATGTAGCCGTCGGCCAGCCGCTGCGACACCGCCTGGAAGCTGCCGATCGGCTTGTCGAACTGCTCACGCTCGCGGGCGTATTCGGCAGTCATGGCCAGGCCACGCTCGAGCACTCCCAGCTGGTAGGCGCTGTGACCCAGGGCCGCCACGGCGACCAGGTGGTCGAGCACGTCGGCGCCGCCGACCAGGCGACCGGCCTCCACCTCGACCCCGGACAGCTCCAGGTGGCCCACGCTGCCCCGCCCGGTGGTGGCCAGCGACGTCACCGTCACTCCGGGATCGGCGGCAGCGACCAGGAACACCGCTGCGCCCGAATCGGTTTCGGCCGCCACCAGGAAGGCGTCAGCCACCGAGGCGAAGCCGACCTGGGTGCGGGTGCCGGTGAGGCGGAAGCCGCCGTCGGTGGTGGCCGCCCGGACCGGGCCCTCGCCCATGTCGCCGTCGAGGGCGGCGGTGAGGATCTTCTCGCCGGCCACGGCCGGGGCGCCCCAGGCCTGCTGCAGCTCGGCCGAGCCGAACTTGGCCAGCGTCCCGGCGGCCAGCACCACCGACTCCAGGTAGGGCACCGCGGCAAGCTGACGGCCGAGTGCGGTCAGGATCGACGTCTGTTCGAGCACGCCGAACCCGCCGCCGCCCAGCGACTCGCTCGCCGCGCTGGACACGACGTCGGCGTCGATGAGCTTGCGCCACAGCTCGGTGTCGAAGCGCCCGTCCAGACCGTCCAGCTCACGCTGGTGCTCCGGGGTGCACACCGCGTCCACGATGGTGCCGACCAGGCCCGAGAGGTCGTCAGATGCTTCGGTAGTGGTGAAGTCCATGGGTACTTGCCTCCAAAGTCTTTGGGGTGTTTGGTCAGCGGTTTCGGGGCAGGCCCAGGGCGACCATGCCGATGATGTCGCGCTGCACCTCGTTGGTGCCGCCGCCGAACGTCAGGATCAAGCACGCCCGGTGCATCCGTTCCACCCGACCGCGCAGCAGCGCGCCGAGGGAATCCTGGCGCACCGTGGCGGCGGTGCCGAGCACCTCCATCAACAGGCGGTAGGCCTCGGTGGCCAACTCGGTGCCGAACACCTTGGCCGCCGAGGCGTCCGCCGGGGACGGCGCGGCCTTGTCGGCGGAGGCCAGCTCCCAGTTGATCAGCTTGAGCACTTCGACCTTGGCCAGCACCCGGGCCAGGTTGAGCTGGACCCACTGCGAGTCGATGATCCGGTTGCCGTGGGCGTCTTTGGTGTTCTGTGCCCACTCGCGGACCTCTTCGAGAGCCAGGAAGATCGGCTGGGCCGACACCAGGGCAACGCGCTCGTGGTTGAGCTGGTTGGTCACCAGCTTCCAGCCCGCGTGCTCTTCGCCGACCAGGTTGGTCACCGGCACCCGCACGTCCTGGTAATAGGTGGCGCTGGTGTCCGGGCCGGCCATGGTGGGTACCGGGGTCCAGGAGAAACCCTCGGCGCTGGTGGGCACGATCAGCATCGAGATGCCGCGGTGCTTCTTGGCCTCCGGGTTCGTCCGGGCCGCCAGCCACACGTAGTCGGCGTAGGCGATCAGCGACGTCCACATCTTCTGGCCGTTGATGACGTACTCGTCGCCGTCACGTACCGCGGTGGTGCGCAGCGAGGCCAGGTCGGTGCCCGCGCCCGGTTCCGAGTAGCCGATCGCGAAGTGCAGCTCGCCGGCGGCGATCTTGGGCAGGAAGAACTTCTTCTGCTCTTCGGTGCCGAAAGCCATGATCGTCGGCGCGACGCTGTTGATGGTCAGAAACGGCACCGGGGCGCCGGCGACCGCGGCCTCGTCGGTGAAGATCAGCTGATCCATCGTCGAGCGTGCCTGGCCGCCGTACTCCTTCGGCCAGCTCAGCGTCAGCCAACCGTCGTGCCCCATCTGGGCGACGGTCTCGCGGTAGACGTTGCCGGTGCCGTACTCGCCCTGCGTCGAGCTCAGAGCCTCGCGGCGCTCTGGCGTCATCAGCGTGGTGAAGTAGGACCTCAGTTCGCTGCGCAGCTCTTCTTGTGCCGGCGTGTAGCTGATCTGCATCAGGGGAGTCCTTCGCTGGTGATCGGTGTCACGATAAGATTCTGTTCGACAGCCCGTTGTAACACGTTCTAGTCCCGGGGTCCAACGGCCCTAGCGCCTCGTGTGTGAAAGCTGTCGGATCGTATGGTGACACTAGTTGACGACGACGGTCGGAAATGCTCCGCCGGCGCACGGTTTTTACAGGAGAATGTCATGCGAGTTGAAGTAGATCTGGATCGTTGCGAGGGCAACGCGATTTGCGTCGGAATCGACCCCGAGCTGTTCGATCTCAACGACGACGAGCAGGCAGAGGTCAAATTCGCTCCGGTCCCGGCCGACCGGGAAGCCCACGCCGAGCAGGCCATCGCCGAGTGCCCGCGGGCCGCGCTGCGCCGCGTCGACGACTAGCCTCCCACTGGCAACGACTAGAGGTATTCATAACCGCCGGTGACGACGAGTGCGCCGGTGACGTAAAGGAGCGGCGTACATGACTGACAACGCGATCGACCTGACCGGCAAGGTCGCAGTGGTGACCGGCGCGGCCGCCGGCCTGGGCCGAGCAGAGGCGATCGGGTTGGCCCGCTCCGGGGCGACGGTGGTCGTCAACGACATCGCGTCGGCGCTGGAGTCCTCGGACGTCATCGACGAGATCGCCGCGGCTGGCGGCAAGGGTGTGCCGGTGGCCGGTGACATCAGTCAGCGGTCCACCGCCGACGAGCTCGTCAGCACCGCCGACGGCCTGGGCGGGCTGAACATCGTCGTCAACAATGCCGGGATCACCCGGGACCGGATGTTGTTCAACATGTCCGACGACGACTTCGACGCCGTGATCGCAGTCCACCTTCGTGGACATTTCCTGCTGACCCGAAACGCGGCCGCCTACTGGCGGCAGAAGGCCAAGGACAGCGATGGGACCGTTTACGGCCGCATCATCAACACTTCCTCGGAGGCCGGCCTGATGGGTCCGGTCGGGCAGGCCAACTATGGCGCGGCCAAGGCGGGGATCACCGCGCTGACGCTCTCGGCCAGCCGGGCGCTGAGCCGCTACGGCGTGACTGCCAACGCGATCTGCCCGCGGGCCCGCACCGCGATGACCGCCGATGTATTCGGCGAGGCCCCGGAAGGCGCTGCGGGAGATGTCGATCCTTTGTCGCCCGAGCACGTGGTGACATTGGTCCGGTTCTTGGCATCGCCGGCCTCGGCTGCGGTCAGCGGTCAGGTTTTTGTGGTCTACGGACCTGAGGTAACCCTGATGGCCGCGCCGACCGTGGAACGGAAGTTCGGCGCGGACGGGCAGGCGTGGGATCCAGCCGTGTTGTCCGACACGCTGGCCAATTACTTCGCCGGCCGTGACCCGGCCCGGACGTTCTCCGCGTCCGAACTGATGTCCGGCGATTAGAACAAAATTAGAACGCGTTACAGCGAGACGTGGGTCACAATCCGCTGTGACCAGCGCGGATATCTCGGGAATCCCGCCGAAACGTGTCCTTTGACACTGAGAACGTGTTCTAGTTAGTATGATCCGGCTCACGCAGTGCGGCGTCTGAATTGCACGAATGACGCCGGTCGCAGGAGGTTGCCGGATACAGTTTTGCGACCACCGATGCCCCGGAAGCCCGACCTGAGGGAAGGACGTGTCTTGATCGAACAGCTCACGGTTCCGGCTCGGGCCGTGGGCGGGTTCGTCGAGATGTCCCTGGAGACCTTTCGGGCGATGTTCCGCCGGCCCTTCCAGTACCGTGAGTTCCTCGACCAGACCTGGATGATCGCCCGGGTGTCGCTGTTGCCGACAGTGCTGGTCGCGATCCCCTTCACCGTGCTGGTGGCCTTCACCCTCAACATCCTGCTGCGCGAGATCGGCGCTGCCGACTTGTCCGGTGCCGGAACCGCGTTCGGCACCATCACCCAGTTGGGCCCGGTCGTCACCGTGCTGGTGGTGGCCGGCGCGGGCGCGACCGCTATCTGCGCGGACCTGGGCGCACGGACCATCCGCGAAGAGATCGACGCGATGCGGGTGCTCGGTATCGACCCGATCCAGCGATTGGTGGTGCCCCGGGCCCTGGCGTCGACGTTCGTCGCCTTGCTGCTCAACGGGCTGGTGTGTGCGATCGGCCTGGTCGGCGGCTATGTGTTCTCGGTCTTCCTGCAGGGCGTCAATCCCGGTGCCTTCATCAACGGGCTGACCGTGCTCACCGGGCTCGGCGAGCTGGTGATGGCCGAGATCAAGGCGCTGCTGTTCGGCACGGCCGCCGGTCTGATCGGGTGTTATCGCGGGCTGACCGCCAAGGGCGGGCCCCAGGGCGTAGGCAACGCGGTCAATGAGACCGTCGTCTACGCCTTTATTTGTCTGTTCGTCATCAACGTCGTCATGACCGCGATCAGCGTCCGGGTGCTGGTCAAATGAGCCCGCGAGTGCTCCGGCAAGCGAAGAACGAGCGAGTGGGAGTCGAGCCATGAGCTACGACGCCACATTGCGGTTCCGGCGGATGTTCCGCGGGGTGCCCAAGGCCGTCGACACCTTCGGCGAGCAGGCCCTGTTCTACGCCGAATCGATCCGGTACGTCCCCAACGCGCTGACCCGGTACCGCAAGGAAACCGTCCGGCTGATCGCCGAGATCACCATGGGTACCGGCGCGCTGGCCATCATCGGCGGCACGGTCGGGGTGGCCACCTTCCTCACCCTGGCCTCCGGTGGAGTTATCGCCGTCCAGGGCTTCTCTTCGCTGGGCAACATCGGCATCGAGGCGCTGACCGGCTTCCTGTCGGCGTTCCTCAACGTGCGGATCGTTGCGCCGGTGGTCGCGGGGATCGCGCTGGCCGCCACCATCGGGGCCGGCACCACCGCCCAGCTCGGCGCCATGCGTGTCGCCGAGGAGATCGACGCCGTCGAGTCGATGGCGGTCCATGCGGTGTCCTATCTGGTGTCCACTCGGCTGGTGGCGGGCCTGATCGCGATCATCCCGCTGTACTCACTGTCGGTGCTGGCCGCCTTCTTCGCCGCCCGGTCCACCACGGTGTTCATCAACTCGCAGTCACCGGGCCTCTATGACCACTACTTCGACACCTTCCTGATCCCCACCGACCTACTGTGGTCCTTCCTGCAGGCGATCATCATGTCGGTCGCGGTGATGCTGGTGCACACCAACTACGGCTTCAACGCGGCCGGCGGCCCCGTCGGGGTAGGCATCGCGGTCGGTCAAGCCGTGCGGACGTCGTTGGTCGTGGTGGTCGTCATTACGCTGTTCGTTTCACTTGCCGTCTACGGCGGCTCTGGCAACTTCAACCTCTCGGGCTAGCAAGGGAATACAGGTGCAAACGGGATCGACGCGTACCCAGGTGAGGCTTGCTGCGGCAATCCTCGGTGCGATCCTGCTTGCCGCCACCGTGTTCACCTACCTGTCCTACGTGTCGGTGTTCAGCTCCACCGATAAGGTCACCGTCACCTCGCCGCGCGCCGGCCTGGTGATGGAACAGGACGCCAAGGTCAAGTACCGCGGTATTCAGGTCGGCAAGGTCAAGTCGATCAAGTACTCCGGCGACCAGGCCAAGCTGTTCCTGGCCATCGACAGCTCCGCGATGCGCCAGATCCCGTCGAACGCGGCGGTGCATATCGCCGGCAACACCATCTTCGGGGCCAAGTCGGTGGAGTTCGTTCCGCCGCCGGTGCCCTCGGGTGCGACGCTGCGCAACGGCGCGAACGTGCAGGCATCCGACGTGCAGCTGGAAGTCAACACCCTGTTCCAGAAGCTGACCGACGTGCTGGACAAGATCGACCCGGTTCAGCTCAACGGGTCGGTCAGCGCGCTGGCCGAGGGCCTGCGGGGCAACGGTGACAACCTGGGCGGGCTGCTCTCCGGGCTGAACAGCTACCTCGGAAAGTTCAATCCGAAACTGCCCCAGTTGCAGTCGGGCTTCGCCAAGACCGCGGTCGTCGGCAACATCTACGGAGATGCCGCCCCGGACCTGGCGACGACCATCGACAACGTCCCGGCGATCAGTAAGACCCTGGTCGATCAGCGGGAGAACCTGAACAAGGCATTGCTGGCGACCACCGGGCTGGCCAACAACGGCTACGACACCTTCGCCCCGGCCGCCGACGACTTCATCGCCGGGATCCAGCGCTTCCGCGCCATGACCAGCCTGCTCGCCGAATACTCGCCGGAGTTCGGCTGCCTGTTCAAGGGAATTCAAAATGCCATGGAGCGATTCGGTCCGTCGCTGGGCGGCACCAAGCCGGCTTTGTATGTGCAGTCCAGCTTCATCCCGGGCGTACCGGCCTACACCTACCCGGAGAGCCTACCGGTGGCCAACGCGACCGGCGGACCGAACTGCCGCGGCTTGCCGGACATCCCCAGCAAGCAGTACGGCGGCTCCTGGTTCCGCTCACCGTTCCTGGTGACCGACAGCGCCTACATCCCGTTCCAGCCCAACACCGAGGTCCAGTTCGACGCACCCTCCACCGCGCAGTTCCTCTTCAACGGCGCCTTCGCGGAACGGGATGAATACTGATGAGTCCGCGCAGCACCCTGGTCAAGGTCACCATCTTCGCCGTCGCCATGCTGTTGGTATCGGCCGGTCTGGTGGTGGTGTTCGGCGAATTCCGGTTTGCCTCGAACCACACCTACCACGCCGATTTCGCCAGCGCTTCCCGGCTCAAAGGCGGCGAGGACGTGAGGATCGCCGGTATTCCGGTGGGTACGGTGAAACGCGTCGAGTTGACGCCGGACAACAACGTCAGTGTCACCTTCGACGTGGACAAGCGCTACCAGATCTACGACTCGACCCGCGCGCTCATCCGCTACGAAAACCTGGTCGGCGACCGGTATCTCGAGATCGCCTCGGGCGCCGGGGAACTGCACAAGCTGCCGCCCGGCGGCACCATCGCCCGCGACCACACTCAGCCCGCCCTGGACCTGGATGCACTGTTGGGCGGGATGCGCCCGCTGCTCAAGGGCTTGGACGGCGGAAAGATCAACGAGATCAGCAACGCCCTCATCGAGCTGCTGCAGGGCCAGGGCGGTGCGCTGTCGCAGATGCTGGCCAGCACCAGCTCGTTCACCACCACGCTGGCCTCCCGCGACCAGCTCATCGGCGACGTGATCAACAACCTGAACACGGTGCTGACCACAGTCGACGACAAGAGCGAACAGTTCGACGCCACCGTCGACCGGCTACAGCAGCTGATCACCGGCCTGGCCCTGGGCAAGGATGCGATCGCCGGCGCGATCGGGCCGCTGGCCTCGGTGGAGAACGACCTCACCGACACGCTGCGCCGCACCCGTCGGCCACTGCAGGGCGTGCTCGAGAACGCGCGGCCGCTGGCCACCGTGCTGGACAAGCGCAGGCAGGAGCTGAACGACGTCATCGACCCGCTGGAAGAGAACTACCTGCGGCTCAACGCACTTGGCGCCTACGGCTCCTTCTTCAACATCAACTACTGCACCGTCGCCCTGAAGCTCAACGGCCCCGCCGGCAGTGACATCACCTTGCCCATGGGCGGCCAGAACGACACGAGCAAGGGGAGGTGCTCTCCTGTCAAAAATTGACGGCGTAAACCCGGTTCGCACGGGTACGTTGGGCATCGCACTGGTGGCATGCCTGGTCTTGGTGTCCTTCGGTTACACCAGCCTGCCGTTCTGGCCCCAGGGCAAGAACTACCACGCCTACTTCGCCGACGCCGGCGGCATCATCCCCGGTAGCGACGTGACGGTCTCCGGTATCCGGGTGGGCAAGGTCAAATCGGTGGGACTGGCCGGAGCCAGCGCGAAAGTGGATTTCACCGTCGACCGCAAGGTCCGGGTGGGGGACCAGTCGCTGGCCGCCATCCGCACCGACACCGTGCTGGGTGAGAAGGCCCTGTCGATCACTCCTGCCGGCGGCGGTTCGGTGACCTCGATCCCGCTCGAGCGCACGCGTGCCCCGTACACCCTCAACAACGCACTGCAGGACCTCGGCGGCAACGTCCGCGATCTGGACAAGCCGCGCTTCGAGGAAGCGCTGCAGGTGCTCACCGACTCCATGCGCGAGGCGACCCCGCAGCTGCGCGGAGCGCTGGACGGGGTGGCTTCCCTGTCGCGCAGCCTCAACCGTCGCGATGAGGCGTTGGGCCAGTTGTTGTCGCACGCCCAGGTTGTCACCGGTGTGCTCAACCAGCGCGCTGCCCAGGTGAACAGGCTGGTGCTCGACGGTAACCAGCTCTTCGCTGCGCTTGATGAGCGCCGGCAGGCGCTCGGCGCGCTGATCGGCGGCATCGACGATGTGTCGCAACAGCTTTCCGGAGTCGTGACCGATAACGAGAAAGGGATCGGTCCGACCTTGAAGAAGCTGAACCTGGTGCTGGACAACGTGATCGAGCGCAAGGATCGGATCGCCGGCGCCCTGGAGCGGCTGCCCGGATACGCCACCACACTCGGTGAGGTGGTGGCCTCGGGTCCGGGCTTCCAGATCAACCTGTACGGCCTACCGCCGCCCACGATGTCGGAGGTCATGGTCGACATGTTCTTCCAGCCGGGCAAGCTGCCCGACAGCTTGGCCGATTACCTGCGCGGGATGATCTCCGAGCGCACGATCATTAAGCCGAAGTCACCATGACACGCCGAACTTCACGCCTCGTCCTCGCCGGCCTGCTGGCGGTACTGTTGGCCGCCGCGGCATACGTGGTGCTGCCCGCGCAGCGCAGCTACCGCATCACCGGCTACTTCGCCTCGGCGGTGGGCCTCTACCCGGGTGACGACGTCCGGGTGGTCGGGGTTCCGGTCGGCCGCATCGAGTCCATCGAGCCGCGTGCCGAGAACGTCAAGATCACCATGTCGGTGAGCAAGGATGTGCCGCTGCCGGCCGACGTGCATGCGGTGCTCATGGCACCGAACATCGTCTCCGCGCGGGTCATTCAGCTGGCCCCGGCCTACACCGAAGGTGACAAGCTCGCCGACGGATCGGTACTGAGTGAAGACCGCACCGCGGTCCCGGTCGAATGGGACGAGGTCAAGCAGGAGCTGACCCAGCTCAGCTCCCAGTTGGCACCCGAGCAGGGCAAGCTCAACGGGGCACTGAGCGCCTTCGTCAACCAGGCCGCCGACACCTTCGACGGCAACGGCGACTCGTTCCGCAACGCGCTGCGTGAACTGTCGGCGATCACCGGGCGCCTCGGGGACTCGCGCACCGACCTGTTCGGCACCGTGAAGAACCTGCAGGTACTGGTCGATGCGCTCTCCGGCAGCAACGAGCAGATCGTGCAGTTCACCGACCATGTCGCGGCGGTGTCGGCAGTGCTGGCCGAGAGTTCGGTCGACCTGGATGTCACGCTGGGCACGCTGAGCCAGGCACTGCGCGACGTTCGCGGTTTCCTGCACAACAACAATGACGCGTTGATCGCCCAGGTCAATAAGCTGGCGGAGTTCACCAAGGTGCTGTCCGACCAGAGCGACAACCTCGAACAGGCGCTGCACATCACCCCGCACGGCCTGGTGAACTTCTACAACATCTACAATCCTGCGCAGGGGACCTTGAGCGGGCTCCTGTCGCTGCCCGACTTCGCCAATCCGGTGCAGTTCATCTGCGGCGGCGTCTTCGACGTCGGTTCGGTGCCCGACAACTTCAAGCGGGCGGAGATCTGCAAGGAGCGGATGGGACCGGTCATGCGGCGCTGGTCTATGAACTTTATCCCGTTTTTGTTCCACCCGGTCAACTCGATCACCGCCTACAAGGGCCAGATCATCTACGACACCCCGGCCACCGAGGCGAAGTCTCAGACGCCGGTGCCGTACCTGAAGTGGCTGCCGGCTCCCGGTGTCACGCCGCCGAGCACCGAAGATGTCGCGGCCCTGTTCCTGCCGCCGCCCGCGCCGGGGCAGCTGGGCAAGGCGCCCGGCCCGACGGGTCCGGCTCAGCCCGGTGCCGGTGCACCACGGGAGGGCGGATGAGCGTGAAGTCTCTTGGCGGCGCGCTGCACCGGGTCGGCCGCCGCGGTGCGGTGCTCGGTGCCGGGGCGTTGGTGTTGTCCGGTTGTCAGTTCGGCGGGCTGAACTCGCTGAACATGCCGGGAACCGCAGGCCATGGTCGCGGCTCCTACAGCATCACGGTGCAACTGCCGGACGTCACCACGCTGCCGCAGAACTCGCCGGTGATGGTCGATGACGTCACGGTCGGCAGTGTGTCGGGGATTCGGGCCGTGCAACGGCCCGACGGCAGCTTCTACGCCGCGGTCAAGCTGTCGCTGGACGGCAATGTGCACCTGCCGGCCAATGCCATCGCGAACGTCGCGCAGACCTCGCTGCTGGGTTCTCAGCACATCGAGCTGGCCGAGCCGACCGACCAACCTCCGGTCGGCACCCTCGCCCGAGGCGATGAGATTCCGCTCAGCCGGACCGGGCGCTACCCCAGCACCGAAGAGGTGCTGTCGTCGTTGGGTGTGGTGGTCAACCAGGGCAATCTCGGTGCGGTGCAAGACATCACCGAAGAGGCCCACGCCGCGGTCGCCGGCCGGGCCGGTACCTTTGCCGAGCTGGTGCCGAGGCTGGCCGAACTGACCGCCTCGCTGGACCGCCAGGCACGCGACATCGTCGCGGCGGCTGAGGGGCTGAACCGGGTCGGGGCGACCTTGGCCCGTAGCGCTCCCAGCCTGGCGCGGGCGCTGGACACCATGCCCGCGGCATTGGCGGTGCTCAACGACAACCGCAGCAACATCGTCGACGCGTTCGGGGCGCTGCAGCGGCTGGCCGTGGTCGGAGCGCGGATCATGAGCGAGACCAAGGAAGACTTCGCCGCCGACATCAAGGACCTGTACCCGGTCATCAAGGCGTTCGCTGACAACGCCAACGAGTTGGTGACGGCGTTCCCGTTCATCCCGACGTTCCCGTTCCCGTCGATGTATCTGCGTAACGCCGTGCGTGGCGACTTCCTCAACGTCTACGTCACCTTTGACATGACACTGCGTCGATTCGGCGAAACCGTGTTCACCACCGGCGGTTTCGACCCGAACATGCCGCACATGCACGACGTTCTGAACCCGCCCGATTTCTTGATCGGAGAGATGGCGAACCTGTCCGGACAGGCCGCCGACCCGTTCAAGATCCCGCCCGGAACGGCTCCCCACTATGAGGAATGACCTGCGATGCTGACCCGCCTCGTTCGAATCCAACTCGGGATCTTCGCCGTGGTCACCGTGCTGGCCGTCGGTGCCATCTCGATCCTCTACCTGCACGCGCCGAGCCGGATCGGTATCGGCACCTACAAGGTGACCGCCGACTTCATCGGTGGCGGCGGTATCTACCAGAGCGCCAATGTCACTTACCGCGGCGTGACGGTGGGCCGGGTGGAATCTGTTCAACTCAGCGACCACGGCGTCGACGCCGCAATGCGGCTCAACAGCAGTACCAAGATCCCCGGGAACGTCACCGCCACCGTCAAGAGCATGTCCGCGATCGGTGAGCAGTACATCGACCTCGTGCCACCCGCCGGGGATGCGGCCGCAGGCGCGTTGCGCAACGGCGCGCGCATCGGCCAGGACCGCACCGCTATTGGTCAGGACATCGCCGGACTGCTCGACCAGGCGCAGTCGCTGGTCAACAGCGTCGCCAACAGCCGTCTTCGCGATCTGCTGCGCAGCGCGTTCGAGGGGTTCAACGGCTCCGGGCAGGAGCTGGCGCGAATGATCGCCTCGTCGCGGCAGCTGGTCGACGAGGCCAACGCCAATTTCGACGCGACCTCGGCATTGGTCGACCAAGTCGAGCCCTTCTTGGACGCCCAGATCCGCAGCGGTGACGACATCAGGAAACTGGCACGGTCGCTGGCGGCGGTCACCACCGAGGTGCACAAGGCCGACCCGCAGCTCCGCGAGGTGCTGCAGACCCTGCCCAGCGTCGCCGACGAGGCCAACACCACTTTTGACGGAATCCGCGCGTCCTTCCCCACGCTGGCGGCCAGCATCGCCAACTTCGGTCGGGTCGGGGTCATATACCGTAACTCCATTGAGCAGGCGTTGGTGGTGTTCCCCGCGCTGATGGCGGCACTGATCACCGTCGCCGGCGGCGTGCCGATGGATGAAGGCGTGAAGCTGGACTTCAAGATCGACATGCACGACCCGCCGCCATGCACGGTCGGCTTCCTGCCGTTCACCGAAATGCGCACACCGGCCGACGAAACCGTCCGGGAACTGCCCAAGGACCTGTACTGCAAGGCCGCGCAGAACGATCCGACCGCGGTCCGTGGTGCCCGCAACTACCCCTGCATGGAATATCCCGGCAAGCGGGCGCCCACCATCCAGCTCTGCCGCGACCCGCGGGGCTTCGTCCCGATCGGCAGCAACGCGTGGCGCGGGCCGCCCGTCCCGTATGACACTCCGATCACCGATCCGCGGATGCTGACGCCGATGAACAAGTTCCCCTACATCCCGCCGTCGGCGGACTACGACCCGGGACCGCCGGTCGTTGCGCTGCCGCCGGGCGTGCCCGCGGGCCCCGGCCCGGCTCCCAACCCGCCGTTCCCGCTGCCGTACCCGCCGAATCAGCTCGGACCCAACCCGCCGGCGCCGTGGCCTTACTACGCGCCGCCGGATCAGAACATGCCGACCAGCCCGGGGGGCAACGGCGGCCTGCCCGCCTATGGCCGCGACCCCGCGCCGGGACCGTCGCCCGCGCCCGCTCCGGGACCGTTGCCCGCCGAGGCAAACGGTGTCGCGTACAGCACCTACGACCGGTCCGGAAAGTTCGTGGATCCGGCCGGCAACAGCGGAGTGTTCGTCTCCGGCTCGGACAAGTGGCTGCCCGCGGAGAACTGGGCTGATCTGATGCTTGCGCCGAGGCAGACGTGAGCGGACCCGACGACGCGAAGGTCCGGCGCCGGGCCTCGCGGGCTGCGGGACCAGCGGGTGATGCCGGCGAAACGACGCCGAGCGCCGTACGTATTCCGGCACCGAGCCGCGCCGCCGTGCGGGCGGTCCGGCCGGCCGGACCGCCCGCACGGCGGCGGCCCAACGCCCGCAAGACCGCGCGGCTGGCGGGTGCGGTCGGACTGGCGGCGTCGGTCCTGCTGGGTGGGCTGGTCGCCACGCTCGGGGTGCAACACCGGCATGCCGACGCGGCGCAGCAGCGCGACCAGCGATTCATCGACACCGCGGTCCAGACCGTGCTGAACATGTACACCTATACGCCCGACACCATCAGTGATCAGGTGGACCTGTTCGTGGCGGGCACCAGCGGCCCGCTGCGCGACACCATGGCCGCCAACGCCGAGAACCTCAAAGCGTTGCTGCGCGAGACCAAGCACAGCTCGGAAGCCGTCATCAACGCCGCGGCTCTCGAAGGAGTCGACGATGTCGCGGCGAACGCTTCGGTGTTGGTGGCGATGCGGGCTACCGCCACCGATGTCGATGGCGTCAACAAGCCGTCGCAGCCCTACGCGTTGCGGGTGATCGTGCACGAAGACGACGCGGGCAACATGACGGCCTACGACCTCAAGTGGCCGGACGGCAGCCGATGACGCGCCGGTGGATATGGCTCGCGGTCCTGGCCGGGGTACTCGCGGCGTTCGTGGGTTTCGGTGCCGCGGCGGGATCGCTGTATTGGAGCAGAGTCGAGACGCGCGGAGAGCAGGCGGCGCGCTCGGAGTTGGTCAGGCTGACCGCCGACGAGATCCCGAAGGTGCTCGGTTATGAGTACAAGACCGTGGAGCGCAGCCTGACCGAGACCTACCCGATGTTCACCGGGGATTACCGCCGCGAATTCGAGGCTCGTGCCGTGAACGAGATCATCCCGCAGGCCCGCGAGAAGCAGTTGGTGAACCAGGTCGACGTCGTCGGCGTCGGCGCCATGGCTGCGCGCCGGACCTCGGGATCGGTACTGGTGTTCGTCAACCGCACCGTGACGGGCAAGTCCAAGGAGAAGTACTACGAGGGCAGCCGGCTGCGGGTCGACTTCCGCAAGATCGACCGCAAGTGGCTGATCAGCAATATCGTGCCGATCTAGCTGAAAGGATGAGCGCCATGGGGAAACTCGTTCGTGGTCTGGTCGCCTTGGCTGCGGCGATGACGGCGGCCACCGGGCTGGCAGTCCAGGCCGGCGCCGACGACGATGCGATTCCGGAAGGCACGCTGGAGGGCATCTACACCTACAACGACGGTGCCAAGACCGCGACCTGGAAGATCTATCCGCTGTGCGTCCCCACCGTCGGCGATGGCCGGGTGCCACTGCACTTGGCAGTGGGTTGCAAGCTGCAGGTCGAGAGCAACGGCCCGCCCGGACAAGCCGGGGCCTACCGGCTGGCCAACGGCCAGTGGACCTACAAGACGCCGCTACTGGCGGGCACCCGGTGCTCCGACGGCAGCACCGCCGGCAGCGACGAGATGTACCAGTTCGACGTCTCCCTCCGCGGTACCTACACCACCGCGCACAATGCGGTGTGTGGTCTGCAGCCCGGGTTGGAGAAGCGCGCGTTCACGCTGACGTTCGTGTCGCCACTGCCGTACCCGGTCATCCACTACCCGCTGACCTGTCAGGACAACCCGGTCCACCTGTGTAGCTGAGTTACTACTCCGCGGAGTCGGCTAGCGCGCCGAGGAAGGACCGGGCCCAGCGGTCCACGTCGTGGGCCAGCACCTGACGGCGCAGGGCCCGCATCCGTCGGCGCCCTTCCTCCGGGGTCTGGTTGATCGCAGCCTCGATGACGTCCTTCACGCACTCGAGGTCGTGTGGGTTGACCAGGTAAGCTTGACGCAATTCCGCTGCGGCGCCGGTGAATTCGCTGAGGACCAGGGCGCCGCCCAAGTCACTGCGGCACGCCACGTATTCCTTGGCGACCAGATTCATCCCGTCGCGCAACGGGGTGACCAGCATGACGTCGCTGGCCACGAAGAATGCGATCAGCTCGTCGCGCGGGACCGGGCGGTGCAGATAGTGCACCACCGGATGGCCGACCTCGCTGTACTCGCCGTTGATATGGCCGACTTGGCGTTCGATGTCGTCGCGCAGGATTTGGTAGCTCTCCACCCGTTCCCGGCTCGGGGTCGCCAGTTGCACCAGCACGGTGTCGTCCCGCTTGGCACGTCCCTCGGCCAGCAGTTCGTTGAACGCCTTGAGCCGGACGTCGATGCCCTTGGTGTAGTCCAGGCGGTCCACGCCGAGCAGAACCTTGCGAGGATGGCCCAGTTCGGCCCGAATCTCCTTGGCGCGCCGCCGGATCCCGCGTTCCCGCGCCTTGCGGTCGAGTTCGCCGGAGTCGATCGAGATGGGGAAGGCCCCGACGCGTACCGTGCGCTCGGTCAGCCGCACCTCGCCGAACCGGCTGCGCACCCCCACCGAACCCCGCGAGGTGACGGCGCCGGCCAGATGGCGGGCCAAGAACAAGAAGTTCTGGGCGCCACCGGCCAGGTGAAAGCCGACCAGGTCGGCGCCGAGCAGGCCGTCGACGATCTCGGCGCGCCATGGCAGCTGCATGAACAGCTCCACCGGCGGGAACGGGATGTGCAGAAAAAAGCCGATGGTCAGGTCGGGCCGCAGATCCCGCAGCATCTTGGGTACCAGCTGCAGCTGATAGTCCTGGACCCAGACCGTGGCGCCCGGCGCGGCGGCTCGCGACGCGGCCTCGGCGAAGCGGCGGTTGACGTCGACGTAGCGGTCCCACCACTGCCGGTGGTAGATCGGTTTGACGATCACGTCGTGATACAGCGGCCACAGGGTGGCGTTGGAGAAGCCTTCGTAGTACTCGGCGATATCGGTGGCGTCCAGCGGAACCGGATGCAGCCGCAGGTCTTCGACGTCGATCGGCCCTTCGGGCGCATCCTGGCTGCCGGGCCAGCCGACCCAGGCGCCCCGGCGCTTACGCAGCAGGGGCTCTAGCGCGGTGACCAATCCGCCGGGGCTGCGCTTCCACGCCGTCGTGCCGTCCGGGAGTACCTCGATGTCGATCGGCAGCCGGTTGGCCACCACGACGAAATCGGACTCGCCCGGTGGAGCCGGCGGGCCCCCGGGCCCATGCGACGGTCCCAGTTTCGGCTCTCCTTCGTCGAGCCTCGCTGAACCGCCGGCCTCCGGCATTTACGCCCCGTTCTTGTCGGGTGTTGCGGGCCCGATTCCCAGCATGGACAGGAACACCCGACACTCGTCGGCGTCCTCGGCGTAGGCGGCAACCACTCGCCGGGCCTGGCGCGCGGTGCTGTCGGCCAGGGGTTCCACGTCCTCGATGTCGGCGGGTTCGGATTTAGCAGGCATGACTTGACTCTAGCGAAGTGCGCGCTGTGTCACACCTGGCTCGGGCAGCTCAGGCCTGCCGCCGTAGCCTGTGATGCGAATACGACGAGGGCGGAGGCAATGGTCACATCGGACACCGCATCGGATCAGGCCGGCGACACGTCGGATCGCCTGGTCGACTACGAAACGCTCGACAACGGGCGCATCGCCCGGATCTGGCTGAACCGCCCCGACGTGCACAACGCGCAGAATCGCACCCTGCTGGTGCAGCTCGACGAGGCATTCGGCCGCGCCGAAGCCGATGACACCGTCCGGGTGGTGATTCTGGCTGCGCGGGGCAAGAACTTCTCGGCCGGCCACGACCTGGGGTCCGAGGCCACCTTGCTCGAGCGGCGCCCCGGACCGGCGCAGCACCCGACGTTCCGATCCCATGGCGCCACCCGGGAGCCGATCGTGGAGAAGACGTATCTGCAGGAGTGGCACTTCTTCTTCCAGAACACCTGCCGGTGGCGGGACCTGCGCAAGATCACCATCGCGCAGGTGCAGGGCAACGCCATCTCGGCCGGCCTGATGTTGATCTGGGCCTGCGACCTGATCGTGGCCGCCGACAACGCCCGGTTCTCCGACGTGGTCGGGGTGCGGCTGGGCATGCCGGGTGTGGAGTACTACGCCCACCCTTGGGAATTCGGCCCCCGCAAGGCCAAGGAGCTGCTGCTCACCGGGGACTCGCTGGACGCCGACGAGGCCTACCGGCTGGGCATGGTGTCGAAGGTGTTCCCGACCGATGAGCTGGCGGACCAGACGCTGGAATTCGCCCGGCGCATCGCGAAGCTGCCGACCATGGCCGCGCTGCTGATCAAGGACTCGGTGAACGGCGCCGCCGACGCGATGGGCTTCACCGAGGCGCTGCGGCACGGCTTCCACATTCATCAACTGGGTCACGCCCATTGGGCGGCTCACAATGAAAACCGGGCGCCGTTGGGGTTGCCGCCGGATGTCGAGGACTGGCGTACTGCCGGGCCCACCGCCGTGGCCCGCCGCGACCAACCCTGACTTAGGCGCCTTGCCCAACGGCCTTGTTCGGTCGTCCCTCTTTCGCCGAACGTGTACTCGGCCCGGGAATTTGGCCCGAATTTCGTGCTGAATGCACGTTGGGCGATGAGGGCGCCATGGTTCCATAGGTAGAACCTGTTTCAGTTTCGATGTGAGGGGTCGGTGTGCAGCTTTCCTTTGAAGACCGCAGCTACCTGGTCACCGGCGGTGGCAGTGGCATCGGCAAGGCGGTGGCCGCCGGGCTGGCTGCCGCCGGGGCCGACGTCCTCATCGTCGGGCGAGACGCCGATCGATTGGCGAAGGTGGCCGCCGAGCTCGGCGGCACGGTCCGTCACCTGCCGACCGACGTCACCGACGAGGACAGCGTGATCGCCGCCGTCGACGCCGCGGTGGACAAGCACGGCCGGTTGCACGGCGTGGTGCACTGCGCCGGTGGTTCGCAGACCATCGGGCCGATCACCCAGATCGACTCGGAGTTGTGGCGGCGCACCGTCGACCTCAACGTCAACGGCACCATGTACGTTCTCAAGCACGCCGGCCGGGCGCTGGTGCGCGGCGGCGGGGGCTCGTTCGTCGGGATCTCCTCGATCGCGGCCAGCAACACCCACCGCTGGTTCGGTGCCTACGGCCCGACCAAATCGGCGCTGGACCACATGATGCAGCTGGCCGCCGACGAGCTGGGCGCCTCCTGGGTGCGGGTGAACAGCATCCGCCCGGGCCTGACCCGCACCGAGCTGGTCGCCCCGATCCTGGACTCGCCCGAGCTGAGCGAGGACTACCGCGTCTCGACGCCGCTTCCGCGGCCCGGCGAGGTCGAGGACGTCGCCAACCTGGCGCTGTTCCTGCTCAGTGACGCGGCCGGTTACATCACCGGTCAGGTCATCAACGTCGACGGCGGGCAGATGCTGCGCCGCGGCCCGGACTTCTCGTCCATGCTGGAGCCGGCGTTCGGGGCCGACGGGCTCCGCGGAGTGGTCGGCTCCTAGTGGGCGTCTATGCGGTGACCGGGTCGGCGTCGGGCATGGGCCGGCAGGCGGCGGAGAAACTGCGGGCGGCCGGCCACACCGTCATCGGGGTCGACCTGCGCGACGCCGAAGTCGTTGCGGACCTGTCCAGCCCAACCGGACGATCCACGGCAGCCGAGCAGGTACTGGCGTTAGGCGGGGGCCGGCTGGACGGTGCGGTGCTGGCGGCGGGCATCGGACCCACCCCGCAGGCGACGCGGCTGATCCTGCAGATCAACTACTTTGGGGTGGTCGACCTGCTTCAGGCGTGGCGCCCGGCGCTCGCGGCCGCTGAGCGCGCCAAAGTCGTGGTCATTGCCAGCAATTCGACCACCACGGTCCCGGCGGTGCCGCGGTCCGCGGTGCGGGCCTTGCTGGCCGGCAAGGCGGCCAAGGCGGCGCGGCGGCTGGGCCTGTTCGGACCGGGTGCGCCTTCACTCGCGTATGCGGCTTCCAAGATCGCGGTGTCGCGCTGGGTGCGCCGGCATGCGGTCGAGCCGTCGTGGGCGGGCGCGGGTATCCGGCTCAACGCGCTGGCGCCGGGTGCGATCATGACGCCGCTGCTGGAAAAGCAGCTCGCCACCCCGGGGCAGGAGAAAGCCGTCCGCAGCTTCCCGGTGCCGGTGGGAGGTTTCGGCGACCCAGGCCAACTGGCCGACTGGATGCTGTTCATGCTCTCGGACGCCGCGGAGTTCCTGTGCGGCAGCGTGATCTTCGTCGACGGTGGCACGGACGCCTACTTCCGTGCCGACGACTGGCCGACCGCCGTGCCGGTACGGCGTGTCGTGCGTTACCTGTTGCGGATGAGGTCGTTTGCCAAGACGCGTCAGGTGAAGGTCAGTCGCTGCGCACTCGGCCGTCCGGATCGAGTAGCCGACCCTGACGCTTCACCGCGTGGGTGATGGTGGCGCGGTCGCGGACCCGCCAGCCGGGAGCCACGGCGGCCGCCGCGGACTCGAACCCCGCCAGGTTGGCCAGCGATACGAATCGCGCCACCAGCACGAGGTTCGCCGGACCGACGACCGTGGCACAGCGCAGCACGGGCGACAGTGCGGCGATCGCCCGCCCGGCGGCGTGCGGATCGTCGACCTCGACCTCGAGCAGAACGGCCCGTCCCGCGCCCACCGCCGGCGCCACGACGTCACAGCCCAACCGGATCGAATGGGTCCGCAGCGCCCGGTCGAGCAGTCGCCGGGCGGTGACTTCGGAGGTGCCCAGGCGTCCGCCGAGGTCAGCCAGACTCATCCGGGCATCTTCGGCGAGGGCGGCGGTCAGGTCGGCGACGACCTCGGGACGTGGTGGCCGCCCGCGGTCGGCCGTGTCCGTCTGGGGGCGCGCGAGGCGGGCCTGCTGGCCTGGGGACAGCACCCGAAGCCGCCATTGGGCGTCCTCGTGGTGCACGGCGCTGAGGAAGGCCACGCGCGTCGTCGTCACGTCGTGATGTGCGGCGCTAAGCCGTTCGACCTCGTCGTGCAGCGGAGCAAGGCCACGGCCGAGCACGATCGCGGCGACGGCGTCGGCTCCCGCCAGCACGTCGACGGCCAGGACGTCCTCGCGTTCGGCGATCCCGGTCGCCACCGCCGCCGCTGAGCCCGGGCGGCACGCCAGGCGGACCAGCGTCGCGTCGCGATCGGGGGCCAACTGCTGCGCGCTCGGCCGGACGACGAGCCACGCGAGTCGGTCGTCGACGAGTCGTTGCCATCGGCGCGCTGCGGTCGCGGGGTCGACGCCGAGGGCCGCCCCGATCGCACGCCAGGGAGCCCGCGGCCACACCTGGAGGGCGTGAACGAGGGCGAGGTCGATCTCGGCCAGGGGGTCGGGGGGCTGCCACGCCGCAGGCAAGGGCCCATTCACCAGCCTGAGAATAGCGGAATCCTGTACTAGTGATCATTTGCCTGTCAGAAAGGCGCATAGTTGCAGGGAAAAGCGTTGGATCAATTTAAGGTCGCAACGTGATCCGCACCGACGAACTCGTCGCCACCATCGCCGACCTCGTCGACCTCGCCCCCCGCGCCACCGGCACCCCGGGCGGCGTCGCGGCGGCCGAGTACGTGCGGGACCGGCTGACCGCCGCCGGCCTCGACGAAGTCTGGATCGAGCCGGACGAGGCATTCCGGTGGCAGGCATCACGCGTGGGTGTGCGGGTCGGTCACCAGGAGGTGCCCGCCGCACCCGTGCTGCACTGCCAGTTGCCGGCCCACGACGCCGTGGGGGCGTGGTCGACCGGACCCGATGGGCTCACCGCCCAGGTCGTCGACGCACGCTCCGGCCGGGTCGCACGCCACGACGTGCGGGGACGCCTCGTGCTGTTCGACCTGCGGTTCACCATGAGCCAGGCCAGCCTGCTGCCGCTGACCGAGTACGTCCACGACCCCGGTCGGCGGATGCTGCGCCGCGAGGTGCTCACCTCGCGCAACCCCTACGTGACGACGCTGACCCGGGTCATGACGGAGGCGACGGCAGCTGGTGCCGTCGGCGTGATCGGTGTGCTGGCCGAGTACCCGGAGTCCCTGGCCTACCACAACGAGTACTACCGACGCGCGCTCATGGAACTGCCGGGTGTCTGGGTCACCCGTGCCGGCGGCGCGCGCCTGCGCACCCTGTTGCGCGAGGACCCGCGCGCGACCCTCACCCTCGACTCGACCCGCGAACGCGTCCGATCGTCGACGGTCGTCGGCGTCCTGAGGGGCCGCTCCGCCGAGACGATCATGGTGCAGTCCCACCACGACTCGGTCGGTCCCGGCGCCGTCGAGGACGCCAGCGGCACCGCCGAGGTCATCGCCATTGCCGAGGAGGAGGTCGCTCGCGCCCGCCTGGCCGGCCCCCGCGAGAAGACCCTCATGTTCGTCACCTTCGACACCCACTTCACCGGCTACCAGGCCCACCGACGCTTCGCCCGCCAGTACGCCCTGGACCCGCAGAGCCCGTTCCCGCTGGCGCTGAATCTCACGGTCGAGCACGTCGGCCTGCGGTCTCGCGTCGGCCCTGACGGCGGGTTCGAGACGCTGCGCGACACCGAGCCACGCGCCTTCTTCGAGAACGTCGCTCCCGCGTTGAAGTGGCGGTTGGTTCGCACGATCCGCCGCCGCGGGCTGCACTCGACCTCGGTGCTGAACGCGACGGTCCCGGAGTTCCTCGTCGGCGGCATCCCCACCGACGCCTCGTTCACGCTCGCGGCGGGCGTGCCCACCATCAGTCTGGTCTCGGGCCCTTTGTACCTCTACGACGATGCCGACACCATCGAGCAGGTGGACGTCGACCAACTCGAGGCCGTGGGCCGGGCGTTCGTCGACCTCATCGACGCCGCCGACCACCGGCCGGCGGGCCGGATCGGCTTCGTCCCGCGGCGCCTACGTCGCCTCCTCCCGCGGGGCCGCTGGTGATCGTCGACCCGGTGGAGTTCGGGTCGACGTCGATCGATGGCGAACCGATGACGCAGACCGGACTGGTGTGGTTGCCGGACGGCCCGCCGCCGGCATCCGGCTGGCCGGTCGTGACGTACGGCCACATGACGACCGGTGGTTCGGACCGGGCCGCGCCGAGCCTGGCCACGACGGGCCATCCCGAGTCGCGCCGCATCCACCAGGGTGATGCGTTTGTCTCGCGGCTGGCCGCCGCCGGCGCGGTGGTCCTGCAACCGGACTACGAGGGCCTGGGCAGCCCGGGCCCGCACCCGTACCTGCGCGGCGCCTCCCTCGGGCGCAGCGTGCGTGACCTGCTGATGTGGTCCCGCGAGCGATGGCCGCTGGACGGTCGGTGGATCAGCGCCGGCCACTCCGAGGGGTCGCTCGCCGCGTTGCACGCCGTCGCCGGCGGACCCGTCGAGGGGTTCGACCTGCGCGCCGTGGTGGCCTTCACGCCCGTGACCCGGATGGGCCAGACGATCGGGGCGGCCCTGCGACTGCCGGTCGTGCTGCCCGGATTCCAGGTGGTGACGGCGCTGATCGCCCTGATGATCGACGGCGCGGCGACGACGACGGAGCCGTTGCGGACGCTGTTGGACAGCGGCGGGCTGAGCCGCGAGGCGCTGGCCCTGTGGCCGCACCTGGGCGAGCGCAGCCTGAACGAGCTGTGCGAACGGGACTCCTTCGGCGGGCTCGCGCCCCGCGCCCTGCTGGGGCCGCGGGGCACCGAGGTGCGCCGGCACCTGCTCGACTCGTTCCGCGCCGACGAGGTGGCCGACCTGCGTCTGCCCGCCGGCGTTCCGCTGCGCGTCGATGCCGGCCGGTTCGATGAGGTGGCGCCCTTCTGGCTCACCCGCGGCCTGGCCCGGTCGCACCGCGCACGCGGCACGGACGTCGAGCTGCACTGGTGGAACGGGATGCACTCGCGCACCGTCGACCTCGCTGCGGCCGCTGCCGCGGAGTGGTGTCGGGGGAAGCTCTGGCCGTGACGCTCGAGGGGTGGTCCGGCTACCTGGTTCCGACTATGTCGAAGCCCTTGTAGCCCGCGGCGGCCACGTCGGCGATGATCGCGCCGTAGGTGCCGAAGCCGCCGACGAACGGCATGAAAACGCGCGGCCGACCGGCGATGTTGGCGCCCAGATACCATGAATTCGCCTGCGTCATCAGGGTTTCTGCTGCCCGCTGCGCGCACTCGGCGCCCCAGTCGGCGGCCGCGTCGGGGCGGGCCTCCAAGGCGGCCGCGCCGTGCGCGTCCAGGTAGGCGATCGCCTCGGCAACCCAGTCGACATGCAGCTCGGAGTGCAACACCATGTTGGCCAGCACCGACGGACTGCCCGGGCCGGTCATGTTGAACAGGTTCGGGAATCCCGGGACGCTCAACCCCAGGTAGGTGAGTGGCCCACCGGCCCAGGCGTCGTTGAGAGTCACTCCGCCGCGCCCGACGATGTCGATCTTGGCGACCGACCCGGTCATGGCGTCGAAGCCGGTCGCGAAGACCAGGACATCGAGATCGTGGTGCGCCTCGGTGGTGCAGATGCCGCGTTCGTCGATCCGCTCGATCGGGGTGGCACGCAGGTTCACCAGATGCACGTGGTCGCGGTTGAAGGTCGCAAAGTAGTTGTCGTCGGTGCAGATTCGCTTGGCGCCGATCGGATGGTCCTTGGGGATCAGCAGTTCGGCGGTCTCCGGGTCATCGACGATCGCGCGAATCTTGTTCTCCCAGAACAGGCGTGCCGTGTCGTTGGCCGCCAGGGTGACCAGCTGATCGGGAAAGGTCTTGGAGAACAGCACCCCGCCGAGTTGCCAGCGGCGCTCGTAGGCGGCGTCGCGCTCCTCGGCGCTCAGCTCAAGCGCCGAGCGCGGGTGCGGCTCATGCGGCGAGCCGCCGCCGCTGGCCCGCGACAGCCTCCGGCGTTCGGGGTAGCCGGCCTTCTGCGCCGTGCGGGTGGCCTCGTCCAGCGGCGTGTTTCCGGCCGGAATGCTGTAGTTGGCGGTGCGCTGAAACACCTCCAAGCGGCTCGCCTGCGCGGCGATCGGCGGGATCACCTGAATGCCCGAGGAACCGGTGCCGATCACCCCGACCCGCTTGCCGGTGAAGTCCACGCCGCCGTGCGGCCAATGCGCCGTGTGATAGGTCTCGCCGGCGAACGACTCCAGCCCGTCGATCGCCGGGATATTGGCATTGGACAGCGGCCCGACCGCGAGCACGCAGAACCGGGCGGTCACCACCTCGCCCGTGTCGGTGCGGACCTGCCAGGCCAAGGTGGCCTCGTCGAGGACCATGCTGATCACCCGCGTCCCGAACGAGATGTCGCGTCGCAGGTCGAAGCGGTCGGCGACATGATTGAGGTAGCGCAGGATCTCCGGTTGGGTGGCGTACTTCTCGGTCCAGTCCCAGTCCTGCTCCAGCTGGGAGTCGAAGGAGTAGGAGTAGTCCACGCTTTCGACGTCGCAGCGGGCGCCGGGGTAGCGGTTCCAGTACCAGACTCCACCCACGCCGTCGGCGGCCTCGAACACCCGCACGCTCAACCCGTCACCGCGCAGGCGGTGCAGCGCGTAGAGGCCGGCGAAGCCCGCCCCGACCACCACCACATCCACGTTCGTCTCCATGACCGGCGATGCTAGGAAGCCTCACCGGCCCCACCCACCGGCTGTCCCGCTGGGTGGGACAGGCTGTGACGTGCGGCGCTCGCCCCCTGAAGCTATGGCCATGCTCACCAACACGGCCCGACTGGCCGGCAAAGTCGTCCTCATCACCGGCGGTGCACGCGGCCTGGGTGCCGCGTTCGCTCAGCACGTCGTGGCCGGCGGTGGCCGGGTGGTGGTCGGCGACCTCCTCGACGACGACGGGGCACGGCTCGCCGCCGAACTCGGCGACGCCGGGCGCTATGTCCACCTCGACGTCACCGACCCGGCCGACTGGGAAGCCGCGGTGCAGTCGGCGGTCACCGAGTTCGGCGGGCTGACCGGGCTGGTCAACAACGCCGGTGTGGCGACCGGGCAACTCGTCGAGCACGAACCCGTCGCGCACTTCCGCAGCGTGCTGGAGGTCAACCTGGTGGGCGTGTTCAACGGCATCCAAGCCGTCATCGCGCCGCTGCGGGTCGCCGGTGGCGGCTCGATCGTCAACATCTCGTCGGCCGCCGGGCTGATGGGCCTGGCGCTGACCGCCGGGTACGGCGCGTCCAAGTGGGGAGTGCGCGGCCTGTCGAAGATCGCGGCGGTCGAACTGGCCGGCGAGAAGATCCGGGTCAACTCGGTGCACCCCGGCATGACCTACACCCCGATGACCGCACAGATCGGCATCCAGCCCGGGGAGGGGCACTACCCGAACACCCCGATGGGCCGCGTCGGCCTGCCCGAGGAGATCACCGGTGCCGTCAGCTTCCTGCTGTCCGACGAGGCCGCCTACATCACCGGCGCGGAGATCGCCGTCGACGGCGGCTGGACCGCGGGACCCACCGTGAAATACGTGATGGGGCAGTGACGTCGCGCGGATAATGCCCTCGTATGGACGCGACGTCGATGGTGGCGCGGGTGGCGCTGATCATCAACCTGTTCGACGAGCCCGGCAAACGGCTGCGCCTCGACCAGGTGGTGGCCCGCACCGGGCTGCCGCGATCGTCGGTGCATCGAATCCTGACCCAGCTGGAGTCGGCCGGTCTGGTGCGGCATCGGCCCGACGGCTACGGCATGGCCTCCTCACCGTTGCCGGTGTCGCAGATCGTCGAGCATGCCGAACTGCGGGGCGTGGCCTCGCCGACCCTGGCTCGCCTGCACTCTGACACCAGGCTGGTGGTGCACCTCGGGGTGCTGCTCGGCGCCGATGTGGTCTACCTCGACAAGGTCGCCGGCGACGGCGGCGCACTGGTACCGACCCGGGTGGCTGGACGCACGCCGGCGTACGCGAGCGCGCTGGGCAAGGCGCTGCTGGCGCAACTGCCGGCCGAGGATGTGGATGCGCTCGTCGGCGACCGGCTGCCCAAACGGACCCGGGCCACCATCGGCGACCGGGCCACCCTGCACCGCGAACTGGCTCGGATCCGCAGCCGGCACGGGCTGGCCTACGACACCGAGGAACTGGCGGTCGGCCTGTCCAGTGTCGCCGCGCCGATCCGAGCGGGCGAGGGTCTGATCGCCGGCTTGTCGCTGACGGGCGCGGTCCCGATGCACCGGCTGCAGCGCACCGCGCCGTTCGTCATGCGCGCCGCGGGCCGGATCTCCCACGAGTTGAGCGGTTCCACCCCGGCCGACGGTCAGCAGCGCGAGGCCGAGACCGACAGCATGCTGTCCCGGGTGTTGCGCACCATCTCCGCCGACGCCTGGGTCTGACCGCCTCACAGGATGAGGTCGTCGACGGGCAGCCCGAAGGCGAACTGTCCCACCGCGGTCAACACCCGCTCGACGTCGTTGGCGGCGTGTAGCCGCGCGGTCTGCATGTCGCGCCAGACCCGGTCCAGCCGGGCATCCGCAGCGGCGCCGGCCTGCTCGACGCAGCGCTTGACCGCCTGCATCGCCCGCTCGAATGCCAGCACCTGGTCGCGGCGTGCCCGCAGCATCAGCTCGGCGTCGGGGACGGTGCCCGCCCGAGCGCATTCGCCGAGATCGGCCAGGTTGCGATGGATCTGCAGCGTGGACACCTCCAGTCCCGCAGCGGCCATGGCGAGTTCACCCAGCGGGTTGGTCATCTGATCGCGGTGTGCGTCGAGCATCGCTGCGGCGGCGCCGAGCAGCGGTGCGGTGCCGGCGTGGGTGTACAGCGTGGGCTGGGGGAGGCGGTACAGCGGTGCAAGTGTGGCCCGCTGTGCGTCACTGACCCAGCCGAAGCAGTGCCGGGCTGGTACCGGAGCACCGGACACCACCACGTCGTGTGCGCCGATCCCGCGCAGCCCCAAGCTGTTCCAGGTCGGTTCGACGGTGTAGTGCTCGCGGGGCACCAGTGCCACCGTGAAGTCCTCCGCGGCGCCGTCCGCCCCGACCACCAGCGCCCCGGCGATCAGCCAGGAGGTGTGCTGCACCCCGGCGCAGCGGCTCCACCGCCCCGACAGCCGGAAACCGTCGCCCACCCGCTCCAGGCGGCCGGTGGGGGCGTAGGCCGAACAGATCAGCGCGCCCGGATCGTCACCCCAGACATCGCGCTGGGCCGCACCGTCGAACAAGGCCAGGTGCCAGGAGTTGACCGCCAGCGCTGCGGCCAGCCATCCGGTCGACGTGCAGGCCCCCGAGATCGCTTGCGCAACAGTCAGATAGGTTTCCGGTTCCGACTGGTGCCCGCCGAAGTCCTCGGGTTGCAGCAGCGCGAACACACCCGCATCGCGCAGGGCCGCGACGGTATCGGAGGCCACCGCACCGTCCCGGTCGACCGTTGCGGCGGCCGCGGCTATCGCCGGCAGTAGCGGCCGTACCGCCGCCGAGACGTTCTCGGCCATCCGCACCGCCCTTCGTCGTTAGCATTCATTGTGGTGCTGGGCCTGCGTCAGCGAGGAGATATCCATGGGTGCGATGCGGCAGCCCAGGCGATTCGGCGGTCAGGCGATGCCCGCCGAGGAATTCGTCGCGGAGGTGGCGGCCCTGGCCGCCCGCGACGGGTCGCAAGGTTGG